>DATMCA010001763.1:0-2327 GCA_035559015.1 Umezawaea sp.
ACAGTTGGATCTTCCGGTGCGGCTGATGCTGGTGACCAGCTTCCCACGCTACCCATCACCACTGCTGTGACAGTGACGCCGACCAGCGCCAAACGGGTTCTTTTCCCCCGCATGTGCCCCATTGCGCACGCCTTCCGGTTGACTCGATGCTCGACCCGCGCGACAGCACAACCGGTTCCTGACATCGTTGTCAAGATCGACGGACCAAATTGTCCGCTGACCTGTCTGCCCGCTGCTCCAACTGCCTGAACGGGCCTGGGTGTGGCGTCCCTGTCGTCGAGCTGTTCCGGAACTAGAATCGCAGCCATTGTCGTGACGGAGGAAGAGTTGAACGTGCGGAAAGCGCCTCAGGTCGGCACACCCGCGGGTATGCGGGCGCTCAACCAGCGCGCGGTGCTCGATCGACTCCGCCTCGAGGGGCCGTCGACGAGGCCCCAGATAGCCAAGGAAACCGGACTGTCCAAACCCACCGTCGGCCAGGCGCTGCTGGACCTGGAACGCCACGGCCTGGTGAGACCCGTGGGCCGGACCACGGCCGGGCCGGGCCGATCGGCCGTGGTCTACGAGCCCAACCCGGCCGCCGCGCACGTGCTGGGCGTGGACATAGGCAGGCAGCGCATCCGGGCCGCCGTGTCGGACCTCGCGGGGTCGGTCATCGCGCGGGTCGACGAGCGCAACCGGTGCCGGTCGGCGGACGCGCTCGTGCGCAAGGTGCGGGAGCTGGCCGTCCGCACGGTGAACGACGCGGGCCTGGAGCTGGACGACGTGATCACGAAGGTCGTCGGCAGCCCCGGTGTGCCGGACACCAGGGGGCGCGGGATGCACCACGCGCCCAACCTGCCGGGGTGGGAGCGCAAGGGCCTCCTGGACGAGCTGGAGGCCGTTCTCGGCCCCGGTCTGGTCGTCGAGAACGACGCGAACCTCGCCGCGGTCGGCGAGATGGAGTTCGGCGTCGCCAAGGGCGTCGGGGTGTTCGTCACGGTCACCGTCGGCACCGGGATCGGCATGGGCATCGTGATCGACGGGCAACTGTTCCGCGGCGCTCACGGGGCGGCGGGCGAAGTCGGTTACCTGCCTTACCCGGAGTCCAAGGAGGACCCGCAGGTGCGGGGCCAGTTCGAGGGCGCGGCGGCGGCGCACTCGGTCGTGGACCGGGCGAAGGCGATCGGGCTGACGCAGGTGCGCAGCGCGCGTGACGTGTTCGTCCTGGCGAAGACGGGCGACTCCCGCGCGCTGGAGGTCGTGCACGACGAGGCCGAGCGGCTGGCGTACCTCGTGGCGTCGGTGAGCGCCGTGCTGGACCCGGAGCTGGTCGTGCTCAGCGGGGGCGTCGGCACGAACATCGAACTGCTCCAGGAACCGATGGAACTCGCCCTGCGCCGCACGACCCCGCTCGTGCCGAGGATCGTCGCGGGGGAACTGGGGGACGGCGCCGTGCTCAGCGGAGCGCTCGCGGTGGGCCTGACCGCGGCGCGCGACCTGGTCTTCGACCAACGCGAAGCGATCACTCTCTGAAATTAGGCGAATCGCTCTCACCTAGTGATTCACCCGATTGTTCTAGGCGCGTCACCCTGATTGTGGCTTAGCGTTACCGGCACCTCCTCCTGGAGGGGGAAGTTGATTCCGTTGCACCGGGAAGTCATGAGGGGATGCGGGGGACGTAGCCCCTCACGACCGCACGGGACAGGCGCCGCGCCTCTGACCTACCGCCTGTCCCGTGTAACGGTCACCCGTTCGGTGTCGTCCGGTGCACGTCGGCCGCCCTCGACTCGTGGTGCCCGGAGTCCGCGATCCACGCGCCAGGGAGGGACGGGTCCAGCACCCCGTCCTCCAGCCAGGAGAACTCGCCGGCCATGACCTTCTTCGTCAGCACCACGTCCGAGTCGTCGGTGTTGGTCCACAGCCGGTCGAACAGCTCGTCCACGCGCACCCGCGCCTGCTTGGCGAACGCGTCCGCCAGTTCCGCCGCGTTCCCGCCGTCCGCCTTGGCCCGCACGCACGTCGCGCTGATCGCGAACAGCTCGGCGCCGATGTCCACCACCCGGCCGAGGAACCGCTGCTTGCGCTCCATCCTCCCCTGCCAGCGGGACATCGCGTAGAACGTGTGCCGCGCCAGCTTCCGGCTCGACCGCTCCACGAACCGCAGGTGTGTCGCGAGTGGACCGAACTCGGCGAACGAGCCGGGCACCTGTCCCTTGCCCACGACCAGGGTCGGCAGCCACTTGGCGTAGAAGCCACCCGCCTTCGCCGCCGCTTTGGCCTTGCGGCCCCGATCCGCGTCCGGGTCGATGATGTCGCCCGCCACCGACAGGTGGGCGTCGACCGCC
>DATMCA010001764.1:0-2018 GCA_035559015.1 Umezawaea sp.
CTTTCGCGTGGCTGTTCCCCGGGTCGGTGTGGGGCTGCGGGAGAATGATCAGGTGACGATGGGTCGGGCGGACCGCCAGGGTGATCTGTTCGACGATGTGGTCCGGTTCTGCGAGGGCTCGCTGCCGGAGAACTCGATCTACGGGTTCCTGGCGCGGGAGCGGGACCGGTTGTTCGGTGATGAGTTGTTCGCTGATCTGTTCACCGGAACGGGTCGGCGGTCGGTGCCGCCGTCGGTGGTGGCCACGGTGATGGTGTTGCAGCGGCTGGAGGGGCTCTCGGACCGGGAGGCGGTGGACCGGTACGCCTTCGACGCCCGCTGGCGTTACGCCGCCGGGGTCGGCGGGTATGGCGGGTCGGGGTGGTCCCGGTTCGCGCATACGGTGTTGGTGGACATGCGCGAGCGGCTGCGGCGCTCGCAACGCCCGGACCGGGTCTTCGAGGTGGCGTTGGAGGCGGCGCTCGCGGCCGGGTTGGTGGGCAGGCGGCGGGTGCTGGACTCGACCCCGTTGTATGACGCGGTGGCCACGATGGACACCGTTACGTTGATCCGCTCGGCGATGCGGGGGCTGCTGAAAGTGGCCGGCGTCGGGTTGGCGGGCGAGTTGCGGGCGGCGCTGTCGGGTTGTGACGACTACGCCGACACGGGCAAGCCGCAGATCGACTGGGACGACCCGGGCGCTCGCGAGGCGTTGATCGCCTCCCGGGCCCGGGACGGGTATGCGGTGCTCGCGGTACTGGATGGGCGTGAGCTGGTTGAGCGGGTCGCGCAGGCGGCGGTGCTGCTGGCCACGGTGCTGGGTCAGGACCTCGATCGGGGTCCCGACGGGGCGTTCGGGGTTGCGCGCCGGGTCGCGAAAGACCGGGTGATTTCCACGGTGGATCCTGATGCCCGGCACGGGCACAAGACCAGCTCACGCGGGTTCGACGGGTACAAGGGCCACGTCGCGGTCGACCCGGACTCCGAGATCATCACCGCGACCACGGTGACCCCGGGCAACACCGGCGACGGCGTCGCCGCCGAGGAACTGATCTGCGACCTCCTCCACGACGAGCAGCAGGGCGAGCAGCAGGGCGAGCAGCAGGGCGAGCACGACGACGAGCAGCAGGGCGAGCAGGCTGCAGGATCGAGGGTCTACGGCGACGCTGCTTACGGCACCGGCGCGTTCCATGCGCGGCTCGGTGAGGCGGGGATCGGGTCGCGCTGCAAGACCCAGGCGCCGACCGCACCGGGTGGAATGTTCAGCAAGGACCGCTTCGACATCGACCTCGGTAGGCAGAGCGTGAGCTGTCCAAATGGGGTCACCACGGCGATCCGTCCGGCCCGCTGCGGCGACGGGAGCGGCATCGCCTACTTCGGGCAGGCCTGCGCCGGGTGTCTGCTGCGGGCCCAGTGCACCACCGCCAAGGGTGGGCGCACGATCGCCGTCGGTGCGCACGAGCAGGCGCTGGCCGATGCCCGAGTCCGTCAGGCCGATACCGCCTGGGTTGCCGACTACCGGGCGACTCGCCCGAAGGTCGAACGCAAGCTCGGACACCTGATGCGCCGCCGACACGGCGGACGACGAACCCGGGTCCGCGGCACCGACCGGGTCGACGCCGACTTCCGCCTCTTGGCCGGCGCAGTCAACCTCGCCCGTCTGGCCACCCTTCGGGTCCGCGGAACCGCTACCGGCTGGGCAATGGCGATCTGAGCGGCGTCAACGCCGCAGACGCCACGCCAGAACCCGACGACCCATCACAGGAGCCGGTCACAGCATCGTTAGGTCCAACCGCGCCCCAACGTCCCGGCACGGCTACGGACAGCACCACGCTGAGCAGTTGACCGCCAAGCCCGTTCGACACCAGCCACCTAGGCCGCCAGCACGCCGCGGGCCCGCGCTTCCAAGGCCAGGGCGGCGGGGGCGGGTAGCTGCCAGCCGGTGCGGCGCTCGAGGTCGCGCAGCTTGCGCAGCGCCTGGCGGAGCGCGGTGTGCCGCTCCTGCTCGAACTCGGAGGAGCCCACGACGTCGAGGAGGC
>DATMCA010001765.1:0-2007 GCA_035559015.1 Umezawaea sp.
GGGCTGGTCTCGCCTGGTGAGCCGGGGCTCGGGTTGGTGCCGGTCGCGTGGGTGTGGTGGCGGGGCGTGGACCGGGGGTGGTGCCGCCGCGTGGGTTCGGCGGTGGGACGGGTGTTCGTGCGGGGCGGGTTCGGCCGGTAAGTACCGTAGGCCGGGTGCGTCGGACCCTCCTGGTGACCAATGACTTCCCGCCCCGCCCCGGTGGGATCCAGTCCTACCTGCACGCCTTCGCGTCCAGGCTGCCCGCCGACGACCTGGTCGTCTACGCGCCGTCGTGGGACTCGCCCACCGGCAGCCACCCCGAGTTCGACGCCGCCCAGCCGTTCCGGGTGGTCCGCCACCCGACCAGCCTCATGCTGCCCACGCCGGACGTCCTGCGCCGCGCGTCGGAGATCGTCCGCGCGGAGGGCTGCGACACCGTCTGGTTCGGTGCGGCGGCCCCGCTGGCCCTCCTCGGCCCGTCGCTGCGCAAGGCGGGCGTCGAGCGCGTCCTCGCCTCCACCCACGGCCACGAGGTCGGCTGGTCCATGCTCCCCGGCGCCCGCCAGGCCCTGCGGGTGATCGGCTCGGACGCGGACGTCGTCACCTACGTCAGCAGGTACACCCGTTCCCGCTTCTCCGCCGCGTTCGGCCGGTTGGCCGCGCTGGAGCACCTGCCGTCCGGTGTGGACACCGAGGTGTACCGGCCGGACCCGGCCGCCCGCGCCGAGGTGCGCGCCCGCCACGGCCTCGGCGACCGGCCCGTGGTGGTGTGCGTGTCGCGCCTGGTGCCGCGCAAGGGCCAGGACGTGCTGATCCGTGCCCTGCCCGCGATCCGCGAGCGGGTCCCCGGCGCGGCGCTGCTGATCGTCGGCGGCGGCCCGTACCGGGGCAGGCTGGAGGCGTTGGCCATGTCCGTCGGCGTGGCCGGGCACGTGGTGCTGACGGGGTCCGTGCCGTGGTCGGAACTGCCCGCCCACTACAACGCCGGTGACGTGTTCGCGATGCCGTGCCGCACCCGTGGCCGGGGCTTGGACGTCGAAGGCCTGGGGATCGTCTTCCTGGAGGCCTCGGCCACCGGGCTGCCCGTGGTGGCGGGGAACTCGGGTGGCGCGCCGGAAACGGTGCTGGACCACGAGACGGGCCGGATCGTCGACGGGCAGGACGTCGCGGAGGTCGCCGACACCGTCGCCGGACTGCTCGCGGACCCGGAGAACGCGGCGAAGATGGGCGCGCGCGGTCGCCAGTGGGCGTCGGAGCAGTGGAACTGGGACGACCTGGCCGCGAGGCTGCGCGGGCTGATCGACGGCTGAC
Source organism: Umezawaea sp. (assembly GCA_035559015.1). Taxonomy (GTDB): domain Bacteria; phylum Actinomycetota; class Actinomycetes; order Mycobacteriales; family Pseudonocardiaceae; genus Umezawaea. The sequence continues at coordinate 1,294 of DATMCA010001765.1, forward strand.
CTGGGGCCGTGACCGACGGCCACGGCCCCCGTGCTCAGCCGTCCAACCGGCCTGACTTGACGTTCGCCAGGAACGCCGTGAACCCGGCTCGATCCACACGCAGAACCGGGCCGGATGGGTTCTTCGAGTCGCGCACCGCGTCAAGGCTGCTGGCCACCTCGACGCAATCGGTGTTCGCGCCACTCCTGGTCGACTTCTTCCATTTGGCTGCCATCGATTTTCGCGATCCGTTCCGCCTCGCTTCTGATGAACTCGGTGGACTGTTCCGGGCTCAACGCGACGCCCAGCAATTCCAGCACGGCGTCCTGGTAGGCCGCGACGTCTTCGTTCTCCGGGACGAACACGGCGCTGCGGGCGTTCTCCAGGTGCACGACGGACTTTCCGCCGTCCATGGTGAGGAGGGTGAACGGGCCGTAGAGACCTGAATGCCAGTCCGTGTCAGTGGTGACGACGTGCAGGTTGACGTTGGAGCGGCCACCGGTCGAGATCAGGTGTTCGAGCTGCTCGACCATGACTTCGCGGCCACCGATCATCTGCCGGAGTGCGCCTTCGCCGACGATGGCGGTGAAGCGCGTCGGATTGCGGCGGTCGAGGATCTCCTTGCGCCCCATGCGGATGGCGACCCTGGTCTCGATTTCACCGTCGGCGATGTTGGCCGCGCGCATGATCGCCCTGGTGTACGAGCCCACCTGGAGCAATCCGGGGATGATCAAC
>DATMCA010001766.1:0-10842 GCA_035559015.1 Umezawaea sp.
GGGAGTACGTCGACCTGCGGGGCCACCAGCACACCACCGGCCACGAGCGGGTGGGCATGCTCAGCAGTGCGCGCGGTGGCCGAACCCTGGCGCTGACCAGGGCCCTGCTCATCCCGGACCGGATCCCCCGGCGGGTGCGGGTGGAGTGCGGCATCCCGCACCCCGACAACCCCGAGGTCACCCACGCCACCCGCGTCCCGCTCGGCGTCGCCCTGGCCGCGGAGTGCGGGCTCGCGTTCCGGCGGGCCGAGCAGACCGTGCGGTCGATCCTGTTCCACGAGGACGAGTCCGGGGAGCCGTTGTCGTTGCAGTGCACCGCGACGCTGCTGCTCGACGACGAACCGATCGGCCTGGTCACCGAGCGGCTGACCCGCCTGGTGGTGGAGGAGTTCGCGCCGCCCGGCACCGTGGCCGACTACCTGCGCGGCCTCGACGGGCCGTCGGCCGTCCGGCAGCGCCGGTGGTCGGTCGGGTCGCTGGCGCGGCGGTGGACCACCGCCAATCGTGACCGTCCGGTCGCGTAGGGGCGGCTTCGCGCGGGGGAGCGGCCTACTGCGCGGCCAACCGGGTGGCGCGCAGCGCGACGTACAGCTCGGCCGCGTCCCGGGAGCGGGTGACCGAGCGGCCCGTCAGGGCGGTGACGCGGCCGAGCCGGTGCAGGACGGTGTTGCGGTGGCAGTGCAGCAGCGTTCCCGTCCTGCTCGTCGAGCCGTCGCAGGCGAACCAGGTCTCCAGGGTGTCCAGCAGCAGTGCTCGTTCCTCCGGGGCCAGGTCGCCGAGGGGGCCGAGGACCTCCGCGCGCAGTTCGGCCGTCCCGGCGGGGGCGTCCAGCAGCACCGTGTCCAGCGGCGCCGAGCCGTAGACGAGGAAGTCGGCGTTCGACGCGGTGGCGCACCGCATCGCCACGAGGGCCTGGCGCAGGCCTTCCGGTGCGGCCGTCACCGAGGTGAAGGGCCTGCTCACGCCGACCGGTCCCGTCGCCGCGCCCGCGACGCGGGTCAGGGCGCCGTCGACGTCGGCCGACGGCCGGAACAGCAGGAGGCCGACGTGCTCGCCGGTCCACGGCGTCCACGCGGCGTGGACGGGGTCGTTGTGCAGCAGCGATTCCAGCGCGGCGACGGAGCCCTCGTCGGCGTCGGGGCGCCCTGCCGCGACCACCCGGAACGAGCCGATCACGGGCTCGCGGTCGGGCAGGCCGATCGCTCGGAGGGCGCCGGGGATCTCCGCGACCTCGCAGTGGCCCTCCAGCAGCCGCGCCACTTGCGCCCGGTGGATCCGCCGGTCCCGCTGCTTGCGCTGCTCGACCACCTGGAGGTACGCCTCGCAGGCGGCACCGGAGAAGCGGTCGATGATCCGCCACATGCGGGAGGGGACCTCCAGCATGGACGCGCCGTGCACCGCGGACTGGCCGTGCTTGAGCACCTCGTCCCACAGCCGCAGGCCGGCGATGCGGTAGGCGTGCATCACGCTGGAGATCGGGATGCCGTGCTCGGCCTTGATCCGCCCGGCCCGCCGGGGCGCGTCCAGCAGTTCCGGGCCGCCGGCGAGGGCGTGCAGCAGCGCCAGCGAGTTCTCCCGCACCACGTCCAGGAACACCGACGCGGGCAGGGAACCGTGGGCGTAGTCGGGGTCGTCGAAGACGATCGCCTCGGCGATGTCGGCGGCGATCCGGTCGACGTGGTCGCCCAGTCGCCGGAACAGGTCGGCGACGTCGGTGGTGACCTCGATGTCGGAGAGGGACATTCCCGCACGCTACGCCCTCGCCACCCGTTTCGGTTGTGCGCGCGCACAACGATCAGGGCGAAAACGGGGGCGAGCGCCCATACCCCGATCGCGGTGAGCTGGGTCACGCTAGTCCTGCATCGCGCCGTGGCAACGGCACGTGGGCACAGGCGGAGGTGCGTGATGTCGACGACCGAACAGCTCGTGTCGAACGGGTCCGGTGTGCCCGCGCCCAGCGACCGGCTCCTGCTCGACGAGGCGGTCCGCGACGCCGCGGCCGGTGCCGCGCGCTGGGCGGAACTCCCGCTCGGGAAGCGGGCCGACCTGCTGCACGAGACGCGGCGCAGCATCGGGAGGCAGGCCGCGCGCTGGGTGCGCACGGCCGCCGACGTCAAGCGGCTCGCGCCGTCGTCGCCGCTGCTCGGCGAGGAGTGGACCAGCGGGCCGTACGCCACCCTGATGGGCGTCGGAGCCTTGGCCCACTCGGTCGAGGCGCTCGCGAGCGGCAGGTCCCCGGTCCCGGACCGCGCCCTGGGCACCGGCCCCGGCGGCCGGGTGACGGTCGAGGCGCTGCCCGGTTCGGCCTACGAGTGGCTGCTGCTCAACGGGTTCCGCGCGACGATCTGGATGCCGCCCGGAACGTCGAGGGACCAGGTGGTCCGCTCCGCCGGGCTGGGCCAGTTGAGCCCCGGCGTCGACGGCGGGGTGGGCCTGGTCCTGGGGGCGGGCAACATCACCTCGATCGCGCCCCTGGACGTGCTCTACGAACTCGTCGCCCACAACCGGGCGGTGGTGCTCAAGCTCAACCCGGTGATGGCGCCGATGATGTCGGTCTACCTGGCCGCCCTCGCCCCGCTCGTGCGGGACGGCTACCTGCGCGTCGTGCAGGGCGGTGCGGAGGCGGGCCGGTACCTGTCCGAGCACCAGGGGATCGGCCACGTGCACATCACCGGCAGCAGGCTGACCCACGACGCGATCGTGTGGGGCACCGGCGACCAGGCCGAGCAGCGGCGCCGTGCGGGGACCCCGTTGCTGACCAAGCCGATCACCAGCGAACTGGGCGGGGTTTCCCCCACCATCGTCGTGCCCGGCCGGTGGTCGCGGCGGGACCTGCGCTACCAGGCCGAGCACGTGGCCACCCAGCGGCTGCACAACGCGGGCCACAACTGCGTCGCCGCCCAGGTCGTCCTCGTCGGCCGCGACTGGCCGCAGAAGGACGCCTTCCTCGCCGAACTGCGCGCCGCCCTGCACCGGGTGCCCGCTCGGGAGACGTGGTACCCCGGCAGCGCCCGGCGCGTCGACACCGCCCTGACCGACCACCCCGACGCCACCCGGCTCGGTCCCGACCGCCGCAGGCTCCTCGTCGAGGTGCCCGCCGACGGCGACTCACCGCTCACGTCCACCGAGTACTTCGCCCCCGTCCTCGGCGTGACCGAGCTCGGCGGCGACCCGCGGACGTTCCTCCGCGCGGCCGTCGAGTTCGCCAACACCTCCCTCAGCGGCACGCTCGGCGCGAACATCATCGTCGCGCCGCACGACCGCAAGGCCCTGGGCACGGCCTTCGACGAGGCCGTGGCCGACCTGCGCTACGGGACGATCGGCGTCAACGCCTGGACCGGTCTGGCCTTCCTCTCCGCCACCGCGACCTGGGGCGCCTACCCCGGCCACACGCCGGAGGACGTGCAGAGCGGCATCGGGGTCGTGCACAACGCGATGCTCCTGGACGCGCCGGAACGCACCGTCGTGCACGGCCCGTTCCGGCCGTTCCCGCGGTCGGTCCTGCACGGCGAACCCTCGTTGTCGCCGATGCCGCCGTGGTTCGCGACCGCCCGGTCCGCCGCCCGCACCGGCGAACTGCTGACCCGCTTCGCCGCCGCCCCCGCCTGGAGGCGCGTGCCGGGCATCGTCCTGTCCGCCTTCCGCGCTTGACAACGCCGTCAACCCGTTCCACGGAGGCACCGCGATGAAATCCACCCGGACAGAACGGCCCGCGAGCGCCGACTACGTCATCGTCGGGGCCGGGTCGGCGGGTGCCGCCCTCGCCGCGCGGCTGAGCGCGAGCGGCGAGCACTCGGTCGTCCTGCTCGAAGCCGGACCTTCCGCCCGCGCCCAGGCCGTCACCATCCCCGCGGCCTTCTCCCAGCTGTTCAAGTCCGAACGCGACTGGAACTACGAGACCACCCCGCAGCCCGGCCTCGGCGGTCGCACCGTCTACTGGCCGCGCGGCAAGATGCTCGGCGGCAGCTCGTCGATGAACGCGATGATGTGGGTCCGCGGTTTCGCCGCCGACTACGACGACTGGGCCGAGGTCGCGGGTCCGGAGTGGTCGTACTCCGCGCTGCTGCCGTACTTCCGGCGCGTGGAACGCGTCAGCGGCAGCTCGGACCCCGAGCACGGCGTCGCCGGCGCGGTCCACGTCGAGGCCCAGCGCGATCCCCGCCCGCACACCGCGGCGTTCCTCCAGGCCGTCGTCGAAGCGGGGTACGACGTGGAGGCCGCCAACGCGCGCCACCCGCGCGGGTTCAGCCAGACGATGGTCTCCCAGTCCCGCGGCGCCCGGTCGAGCACCGCCACCACCTACCTCAAGGCCGCCCGCTCACGGCGCAACCTGGCCGTGCTCACCGGCGCGCACGCCACCAGGATCGCCTTCGACGGGACCCGCGCCACCGGCGTGCACTACCGGCAGGGCGACACCGACCTGTTCGTCCGGGCGCGCGTCGAGACCGTGCTGTGCGGCGGTGCGATCAACACGCCGCAACTGCTCCAGCTCTCCGGCGTCGGCGACGCCGACCACCTGCGCTCGCACGGCATCGAGGTCGTCGCGGAGGCCCCCGAGGTCGGCGCCAACCTGCGCGACCACCTGGTCGCGTTCCTCGTGCCCGAGGTGGAGCGGGGAACGCTGATGGACGCCACCAGCGTGGGACAGCTGGCCAAGTACCTGACCGGGCGCCGCGGCATGCTCACGTCCAACATCGGCGAGGCCTACGGCTTCATCCAGGTCGGCGACGAGGCCCACCGCTCCGACGTGGAGCTGATCTTCGCCCCGGCCGCGTACGTCGACGAGGGGCTGGCCGGCATCCCGAGCCACGCCATCACCCTCGGCGCCATCCTGTTGCAGCCCAAGAGCCGCGGCACGATCACCCTGCGCAGCACCGACCCGTTCGACAAGCCGGTCATCGACCCGCGCTACCTGAGCGACCCCGCGGACCTCGACACCCTGCTCGCCGGCATGGTCGCGTGCGAGGACATCCTGTCGACGCCGACGATGAAGCAGCTCACCACCGGCCGCTACGTCTGCCCTCCCGGCTCGGAAGCCCTCACCGCACCGGACCGCGACCGCAAGGCCGTCCTCAACCACGCCCACACGCTCTACCACCCGACCAGCACGGCGCGCATGGGCTCGGACGCGGACTCCGTGGTCGACCCCCAGTTGCGCGTGCGGGGCGTCAGCGGGCTCCGCGTCGCCGACGCCTCGGTCATGCCCGAGATCATCCGCGGCCACACCAACGCGCCCGCCATCGTGATCGGCGAGAAGGCCGCCGACCTCCTGCTCGCCGAGCGGTAGCACCCCCGGACGCGCGAAACCGCCGGCCCACCCGTCACCGCATCGGGACGGGTGGGCCGGCGGCTTTCGCCCGGCCGGGGCCGCAGCCCCGAGGGTCAGCGCAAGCGCACGGGCAGTTCCTTCAAGCCGCGGATCTGGAGGTTCTGCCGCCACACGAGTTCCGCGGGGTCGACGGCGAGCGACAGCCGCGGGAACGCGTCCAGCAGCCGGTCGAACGCGATCTCGGCCTCCATCTTCCCCAGCGGTGCGCCGATGCAGTAGTGGATGCCGTGCCCGAACGAGAAGTGCCCGCCAGGGGGTCGGGTGATGTCGAGGCGATCGGGGTCGTCGAAGCGGGCTTCGTCCCGGTTGGCCGAGGCGAGGCCGACGAACACGAACTCGTTCGCCGGGATGTCCACGCCGCCGATCGTCACCGGTTCGCTGGTGAAGCGCATGGTCGCGAGGTTGACCGGCGCCTCGTAGCGCAGGAACTCCTCGACCGCGGAGGGCAGCAGCGTGCGGTCGGCCCGCAGCGCGGCGAACTGCTCGGGGTGGCGCAGCAGCGTGAGGGTTCCGTTCCCGATGAGGTTCACGGTCGTCTCCAGGCCGGCGACGAGCAGCAGGAAGCTCATGGAGACCAGTTCGGCCTCGTCCAGGGCGTCGCCGTCGTCGCGGGCCTGCACCAGCGCGGTGAGCATGTCGTCGCGCGGCCGGGCGCGCTTGTCGGCTATCAGCGTTTTGAGGTAGGCGACCATCTCGACGCCCGCCGGGCGCACCTCCTTGGACGGCACGCCGTCGCCGAGCACGGCGTCGACCCAGCGCCGGACGTCGTCGCGGGCGTCGATGGGGATGCCGAGCAGTTCGCAGATGACCATCAGGGGGAGCGGGAAGGCGAACACCGTCAACAGGTCCACCACGTCCTCTTGCCAGATGTCGGCGATGAGCTCGTCGCAAATCTCACCGATCCGGGGCCGCATCGACTGGACGGAGCGCACCGTGAACGCCTTGTTGACGAGGCGGCGCAGCCGGGTGTGATCGGGCGGATCGCGGAAGAGCATGTGGCTGCGCAACGCCACGTCCAGCGGCGACTCGACGCCCTGCGCGTCGAAGATCTGCTGCGAGGCGCGGATGTCCTTGGCCAGCGCCGGGTGGGCGAGCGCGGCCCGGACGTCCGCGTGGCGGGTCACGATCCACGCGCGTGCACCGTGCGTCATCACCACCGGCTGGACGGGCGCCTCCGTGCGCAGCCTGCGGTAGAGCTGGTGCGGGTCCTGGGCGAATCCGGCGTCGAGCCGGATCGAGTTCTTCTTGAATTCGTCAGTTGAGGTCACGTCAATCCTTGACCGATCACTCTCTTGTCATCAAGCTGATCCGAATCGCTTGGTACTCAGAGACATCTCGGTGGGGTAGAAGGGCATGGACGGGCGCCGGTGCGTCAACCCCTAGACGGAGAGTGGCTCGGAGTTGTGAAGTCGAGTGCCGTTGCGGCTTCAGAGCGTCGAATCCTTGTTGCGCAAGCTGATCAGCGCGGAGATCTCGTCGAGGTCGTACTGGGCGCGTCCGGGCGTCCCGTACCTGGTGAGCTTCCCCCGGCTCGCCCACTTGCGGATCGTCTCGATCTTGACGCTGGCGGCCAGCGCCGCGACCTTGGTCGGTACGAGCCTTCGGCCCGCGCTCGTGGTCATGCGATCGAACCCTTTCGCCCGGTACCGCCCTGTCGGTAGCGCTGGGCCAGCGACAGCCACTGACCCGGATCGACGGCGTGCCCGGCCTCGCAGCTCACGAGGTTGCCGCCCGATCCGATGCCGCCCTGGTCGATGTGCGCGTACACCTTCCGCCCGCACCCCGGTCGCTCGCACAGCCCGAGCGCGACGTAGTCCGTCGGGTTGATCGCGTGCCGGGCACGGGTGCACACGCGGGCGAACTCGTCGATCGCGTCGACGACGGCCGGGTGGCCCACCAGGAAGTCCAGGTTGTCCAGCAGGAACCTGACCAGCGCGGTGACCTCCCGGCGTGGCCGGAGCGGTAGGCGCGTCTCCTCCGCCACCAGCGCCGCCCACGACGAAAGGAGGGACAGGAGTTCCGTGCGAGCGGTGACCAGGGTGTCCCACAGAACGATTCCCGGACTTTTCCTGCCACGAGCCTGACCGAAGCCGCGCGTGCGCTCGCCGTGCAGCACGACCCCGCACCTCGCGTACAGCAGTGGCAATTCCTGCAATTCCTCTTCGAGCTTCCGCACGCACGGCGGACATATGCGCGATCCCCCCGCCGAAGCCGGCGGTTGCCGAAGTCTGGTGGACACCGCGCTGGTGCAATTGGACGACTCGCAGTGCGCCTCGGGCATCTCAACTCCTCGGAGCTATTTCACCGACAGTTGGCATCCTCGCACCCCCTGGAATCAGCGCGCTGCTCCGCTGCTATGGCGACGCAATAGCAACTCGATAGCGAGTCGACGGCGAGGGGTCGAGTTGTCAACGAAACCCGCAAGATTGTTCGTTGTGATCCATGTCACACTTGTTCCAGGGGCGTGAAAGTGTCACGGTTGGCGGGACGGCACAGCTGTGTCCAGAGGTGGAAATGCCCCACTGAGCAGCGTTTTCGTGGATGCCGCCAATCATTTCGCTTGGTGCTCGCGCGCGCCGCTCCGGTGCGCAGGTCGCGGCGGAGGGGATTATTGCAATGCAAAAGGACGCCTTGCGGGTCGCCATTATCCTGGGCACGGCGCAAGAGGGACGTTCGGGATCGGCGGTGGCCAACTGGTTCATCGGCCAGGCTCGGCTGTTCGACTACTTCACCATCGACGTGATCAACCTCGCCGAGGTCGAGTTGCCCCTCGTCCCGCCGAGGCGTTCGGCGCCGACCGAAGTCGACGTGCTGGCCGACACCGCCGCGAGGTTGACCGCCGCGGACGCGTTCGTCGCCGTCACGCCGGAGTACAACCACAGCTTTCCCGCTTCGCTGAAGAACCTGATCGACTGGCACCGCACACCGTGGCAGGCGAAGCCCGTCGCGTTCGTGTCGTACGGCGGCCTGGCAGGCGGACTCCGCGCCGTGGAACAGCTGCGCGTCGTCTTCGCCGAGCTGCACGCCGTCACGATCCGCGACACGGTCAGCTTCCACACGGTCTGGGACCAGCTCGACGAGGACGGCAACCTGCGCAGCTCCGACGCGGTCGTGCCGGCGAAAGTGCTCCTTGAGCGGCTGGTCTGGTGGGCGACGGCGCTCAAGAACGCCCGCGCCCAGCACCCCTACGTCGCCTGACGTCCGCGAGGACGGGCACCCGCGGAGACCCGAACGAGACCGGAGGTTGACCAGTCGTGGACAGCAAGAATCGATTCGACACGAAGAACACGCACGCGATCGCCCGCGCCGAATGGCTCATGGGGTTGCTGGTCGCCGTCGCCCTGGCGATCTACAACATCGGCGAAATCAACTGGTTCGTCTTCGTCGGACTGTTCGTGGTGATCGACGTCATCGGCTACATCCCCGGTGCGATCGCCTACCACCGCAGTCGGGACAAGATGATCTCGAAAGGCTACTACGTCGCCTACAACGTGATGCACAGCCTCCTCACCTCCGGGGCGATCGCCCTGGTGTGGGCCTTGACCTTCGGGCCGGAGTGGGCGCTGCTCGCGCTTCCCATCCACCTGTTCGGGGATCGGGCGCTGTTCGGCAACACCATGAAGCCGTTCGGAATTCCCTTCGAGCCGGTGACGACGCCGGAATTCGCGGAATTCGAGCGGAAGTACGACGGTGGGCAACCTGAGGCCGTTCTTGAAAAAGTCGAATCTGGGAAGGCGTAGGATGAGGTTTCTCGCACGGGAACGCGCCACACTCGAACGCATGCTGCCGGGCCTGGACAAAGCTCTGCAGGACGTCCCGCTCAGCACACTGGAGAGTGACTCGTCACCGGGCATCTCCCTGTTGCGGGAATCCGGCGGTGTCGGTCTGCTCATTCCGACGGAATACCGGGGCAAAGGCGCGAGCGCGTTGGAGGCCGTGCAGGTCCAGCGTGCGATCGGCTCCCGATCCCCGTCGCTGGCGGTCGCCGCCACCATGCACCACTTCTCGGTCTCCAGCCTGGTGTACATGGCGGGCTCCGGCGGCCAGGAGTGGCTGCTGCTCGAAGCCGTCGCGACCAACAACATGCTGTTGGCCTCCGGCTTCGCCGAGGGGCGCCCGGACGGGCGCATCCTGGCGCCGAGCATGGACATCACGGTCACCCCGGAGGGGGTGCGGGTCAGCGGGTTCAAACGGCCGTGCAGCCTCGCGCGGTCCATGGACCTGCTGACCGTGAGCATGCGCCTGCCCGCGCCGGACGGCAACGGCGACCGGTTGGCCATCGCGTTGATCCCGGCGTCCGACCCCGGGGTGACCGTCACGCCCTTCTGGTCCAGCTTCGCCCTCGCCGGCGCGGAGAGCGACCAGGTGAGCATCGACGACGTGCTGGTCCCCGAGAGCCTGGTGGTGCTGACCGACGTGACTACCGACGGCGAGCTGGACGACGTCCAGACCGCCGGGTTCATCTGGTTCGAACTGCTGATGACCGCCTCGTACCTCGGAGCGGCGAGCGCGATCGTGGAACAGGCGCTCGCCGTCGAGAAGTCGTCGGAGTCGGAGCGGCTGAGGCTGGTCTCCGGCATCGAGGCGGCCGCGGCGGCGGTCGAGAACATCGCGCGGCAGATCCCGCACTCGCAGTCCGACACGGCGCTGCTGGCCGACGTCCTGCTGGTGCGCTACGCCGTGCAGGACGCCATCGCCACCGTGGTGCCCGCCGCCGTGGAGCTGCTCGGCGGTCTGCGGTTCATGTCCGCGGACGACATCGGATACCTGGCGGCGGCGGTGAACGGGCTTGGCTTCCACCCGCCGTCGCGGGGGCGCATGGCCGGACCACTGACCCGGCACCTGGCCGGCGACACCCTGAAGATCGCTTGAGGAGCAACGCATGACGTGGCGCAAGAAAACCGTTCTGCTCACCGGCGCCAGCGGCGTCGTCGGTCGGGCCCTGATCGACGAGCTCGCCACCGAGTTCGACGTCGTGTGCCTGCGTCATCGACGGTCGATCAACGACGTCCGGGTCAGCGAGTTCTCCGGCTCCTTCGACGAGCCGCACCTCGGCATGTCGCCCGCGGACTACGCGGTGCTGGTCAAGCGGGTGGACGTCATCGTGCACGCGGCGGCGGCGACCAGTTGGAAGCTGAGCCCGGAACGCATCCGGGAGGTCAACACCAGCGGGGCGACCGCGTTGCTGCGGCTCGCCGAGGAGGCGTCGGCCCCGCTGTACTTCCTGAGCACCGCGTTCGTCGCGCACCCGCCGGAGAAGAGCCACTCGCCCGGTGCCGCCGCCTACGTCGCCTCCAAGATCGAGGCGGAGGCGATCGTGCGGGAGCACCCCGCGCCGAGCGTGATCGTCCGGCCCTCGATCATCATCGGGGACTCCCTGAACGGCCGGATGTCGCAGTTCCAGGGCATCCACGCGGTGATGGGCGCGATCGTGCGCGGTGAGGCCCCGATGATCCCGATGCCCGCCGACGCCCTGATCGACTTCGTGCCGCTGGACCTGGTGACCGGGGTCG
>DATMCA010001767.1:0-3235 GCA_035559015.1 Umezawaea sp.
CCCGTGACCTCGTCGTCGCCCAGGACGGCGAGGCCGATCGGCGGGCGGCGTCGACGCGGCTGTTCGACCACTACCTGCACACCGCCTCCGCGGCGATGGACGCGCTGTACCCGTTCGAGCGCCACCGCCGCCCCCGCGTCCCCGAGCCGGCGTTCCCCGGTCCGCCGGTGGACGAGCCCGATGCCGCACGGGCGTGGCTGGACGCCGAGCGGGCGAACCTCGGCGCCGTCGCCGCCCAGGCCGCCGACGGCGGCTGGCACGAGCACCCCGTCCGGCTGTCGACCACGTTGGCCCGCTACCTCGCCGGCGGCGTGTACGCCGAAGCCAGGACCATCCACAGCTCCGCACGTCGCGCCGCTCGCCACTCGGGCGACTCCCGCGCCGAAGCGACCGTGATGGTCAGCCTGGGCACCATCGAGCTGCGGCAATGCCGCTACCACCAGGCCCAGAGCCTGCTGCGGCAGGCGTTGCCCCTGTTCCGCGAACTCGGCGACCGCGCGGGCGAGGCCCGCGCCCTCCACAACCTCGGCCTCGTCCTGAACGACCAGGGCCTCGACCTCGAAGCTGTGACCCACCTGCAAGAGGCCCTGAGCCTCTTCACCGAGGTCGACGACCAGGCCGGCAGGGCCAAGGCCATCAGCAACCTCAGTTCGATCGCTCAAGACCAGGGCCGCCACCAGGAGGCCATCGACCAGAACCAGCACGCGCTCGACCTGTTCCGCCAACTCGGCGACCGCACGGGCGAATCGCACACCCTGATCAGACTCGGCGAACTCACCTCGGCACAAGGTCGCCACGAAGAGGCCTCCGGCCACCTCCGCCAGGCTCTAGCCTTGAGTCGCGGGGCGAACGACCGGGCGGGCGAGGCCCACGGCATCGACAACCTCGGGATCGTCCACTCGCGACAGGGGCGTGGCGACCAGGCCGAGGACCACCACCGCCGAGCCCTGGACCTGTTCCGCGGGATCGGGGACCGGATCGGCGAGGCCCGAGCGTTGACCAACCTGGGCGACCTCGCCCTCGGTCGAGGTCGTCACGAGGAGGCGGGTTCGCACTACCGGCTCGCCCTGGACATCTGCCGCGAGATCGGACACCCCTACGGCGAAGCGCTGGCCCTCAACGGCCTCGGCGCGGTCGCCAACTCGACCAGCCGTCCACAACCTCATTAGCACCACACCTGGTTCAAACCAGTTCAAAGCCCGACTCGACCTGATTCCTGAAGTCTCACAATACCTTCGTCGGCCAAGTCGCCCACAGATTCCATACTGCCGGGAATCGCCGGGGCTTTCGATAAAACTTCTGTGAAGTCCGCTCGGGGACTGTCCAAAGAGGATGCATCACTCTTTTGGCCGACGGAATCAGCAGTTGAGATGGCAGGTTATGGGCATTCTTAAGGGAACGCTCCCGTGATAACGTGCCCAAAGAGGCAATTGCCGGATACCAATCGGTGCAATGCGCCATTCCCCAGAGCTGCCACTCGGTCCCTATTTCCACGCGAAGGGTGTCCCGATGCCGATGAGCACGACCTCTTCGCTGGTGATCAGGCTGCTCGGTCCGGTGCGCGCGTGGCGCAACGGCGTGGAGGTCGACCTCGGCACCGCGCGGACGCGCGCCGTGTTCACGGTGCTCGCGATGCGGGCGAACGACGCGGTCTCCAAGGACGAGTTGATCGACGGGGTGTGGGGTGACGCGCCGCCCGCGACCGCCGGAGCGAGCCTCTACACCTACATCTCCGCGCTGCGCCGGGCGCTGGAGCCGGAGCGGTCCAAGCGGTCGGCCGGGGTGGTGCTCACCTCGTCGGGTGCCGGGTACGCGCTCCGCCTGGACCGCGAGGCGCTGGACGTCCACCGCTTCGACCGGCACCGCGAACAGGCGGAGGTCCTGGCGCGGCACGACCCCGAGCGGGCGGTGGCGGAACTGGACGCCGCGCTGGCGCTGTGGGAGGGCGAGGCGCTGTTCTCCGTGACGGGCCGGTTCGCCGAGTCCCAGCGGTCGCGGTTGCACGAACTGCGACTGGCCGCCGTGGAGCGGCGCGCCGAACTGGCGCTGCTGCTGGGCAGGCACGCCGACGTGGCCGCCGATCTGGCGGGGCTGGTGGTCGAGCACCCGCTGCGGGAAGGTCTGCGGGCGCTGCTGATGTCCGCGCTGCACCAAGGGGGGAGGCAGGCCGAGGCGCTGGAGGTGTTCCGCGACGCCCGGCACGTGCTGGCCGACGAGCTCGGCATCGAACCGGGCCCCGCTCTGCGCGAGGCCCACCGCAGGGTGCTGCAAGGCGATGCGCCCCAACGCCCACCCGCGGCCGGACCGCCCCCGAGTCCCCCGACGAGCGCGCCCCGGCAGGCGTTGGAACCCCTGGTCGGCCGACACCGGGAACTCGGGCTGCTGCGGCGCGCGGTGACCGACGTGGCCGGTGGTCGCGGTGGGGTCCTGTGGCTGGAGGGTGAACCGGGCATCGGCAAGTCCTCGCTGCTGGAGGCCGGCCTGGCGGGCGCGGGCGCCCGCGTGGCCCAGGCCGCGGCCGACGAGCTGGGCAGCCGCTTTCCCCTCCGCGTGGTGCTCGACGCCCTCGACGTGTCGATCACGTCCCCCGACCCGCGCCGCGTCGAGCTGGCCCAGGACCTGCTGGCCGCGACGGGTGACCACGACGCCGCGGGCGACCCGGTGCTCACCGCCATCGACCGCCTGGTGGAACTGGTCCGCGAACTGTGCGCGGGAGCCCCGCTGGTGCTGGCGCTCGACGACTTCCAGTGGGCCGACGAGGCCAGCGTGCTGCTGTGGCGCCGGTTGTCGCGCTTGGCGCACCGGCTCTCCCTGCTCCTGATCGCGGTGACGCGGCCGGTGCCGCACCGCGAGGACGTGGCGCGGGTGCGGCGCCTGGTCGTGGAAGCCGGCGGCCTGGTCGTCCTCGGGCCGCTGGCGGACGACGAGGTCACCGCCCTGGTGACCGGCGTGGTGGGCGCCGCGCCCGGCCGAGGCCTGGACCGGCTCGCCGAATGCGCGGGGGGCAATCCGCTCTACGTCAAGGAAGTGCTCCACGCGCTGCTGCGCGAGAACGCCGTCGAGTTCCGCGCCGGGGTCGCCGAGGTGGACGTGGACCGGCACATGCCGACCTCGCTGGTGACGGCGCTGACCAGGCGGCTGACGTTCCTCTCGGCGGAGGCACTGGACCTGCTGCGCTGGGCCGCGCTGCTGGGCACCGCGTTCGCGCCCGGTGACGCGGCGGTCGTGGCGGGGC
>DATMCA010001768.1:0-4147 GCA_035559015.1 Umezawaea sp.
ACCGGCTGGCTGCCGCCCGCCGTGGAACCGGTGGCGCTGCTGGGAGTCCTGGCCGGGAGCGCGGTGCCGGCCCGCAGGCTGGACCGGTTCGGCGACGGTGTCGTCGCGGACCTGCTGACCTGCCTGGCCGTGGTGGTGTGCGTCGTGCACCAGCCCGGTGACGTCCTGATCGCCGTGCCCGCGCTGGCCGCGTTGGCCGCCGTGTGGTGGCGGCACCGCCGGGAACCGGGGTGGTGGGCCGCGGGGATCGCGCTGACCGCGACGGCCTTCCCGTTCCTGCACCTGCACCTCGTGGACGCCGCGGTCGTGTCGCTGTTCGGGGCGCGGGTCGGGGTCACGGTGGACGGCCTCGCCCTCGTGGCGGCCTGGGTGCTGCTCGTCGTGTTCGCCGCCCGTCGGCGGGGCGGTTCGTGACCGGCGGCCTCGCGGTCCGCGGGTCGCTGTGGCTCGGCGCGGTCAACCTGGTCAGCAAGAGCAGCCAGATGGTCGTGACGCTGGTGCTGGCAGCCCTGCTGACCGAGGGTGAACTCGGCCTGGTCGCGCTGGCGGTGGCGCTGGTGAACCTCGGCCAGGTCGTGCAGTCGATAGGCGTGTACGACGTGATCAGCCGCACCGAGCACGACCCGCGCCGGATGGCGGGCACGGTGCTGACGATGAGCGTCGGCGTCGGCGCGCTGCTGGCCGTGGTCCTGGCGCTGGCCGCCGGACCGATCACCGCCCTGCTCGGCTCGCCGGACGCGGAGCCGCTGGTGCGCCTCGCCGCGCTGAGCCTGCCGTTCTCGGCGGCGGGCGGCGTGCAGATGGGCCTGATGCACCGGGACCTGGACTTCCGCCGCCGGATGCTGCCGGACGCGGGCAGCGCGGTCCTCGGCGCGGTGGTGACGGTCGTGCTGGCGCTGCGGGATTACGGTCCCGCCGCGCTGGTGGTCGGGATGCTGTGCACGGCGGTGGCGCAGCCGCTGCTCGGCACGCTGGCGGGTGGCGGGGTGCGGCCGGGCTGGCACCCCGACGCGGCCGCCGAAGCGCTGCGGTGGATCTCCGTCGTCGGCCCGGCCGCCGTAGTAGCGGCGCTGGTGATCAACGTCGACTACCTGGCGATCGGGCACGTGCTCGGGCCGGACGCGGTCGGCGTGTACTCACTGGCCTACCGGATCGCGTGGGTGCCCTACATCATGGTCGCCGTCGTCCTCGGCGCGGTCGCGTTCCCATTGTGCGCCAAGCTGGTCCGGGCCGGGGAGCGCGCCGGGATCGCCGCCGTCATGAGCCGGTTCACCCGCGCGGTGCTCGTCGTGACCGGCGGGCTGTACCTCGCCGTGGCGCTGCTCGGCGAGCGGATCGTGGTGCTCGGTGCGCGCTGGGAACCCGCCGCCGCGCCGCTGGTGCTGCTGTGCGGCTACGGACTCGGCATCAGCGTCCTGCACCTCTGGTACCAGGCCGTGAAGGCGACCGGCCACGCGGTGCTGTACCTCAGGCTGGAGATCACCCACCTGGTGCTCGTCGTCGTGGCGCTGGTCCTCGCGACCGACCACGGCGTCACGGCCGTCGCGGGCGCCCAGTTCGCCGTCGCGTGGGTCATGGTCCCGCTCACGTGGTCGTGCCTGCGGCGGCTCGGCGTCGCCCCTGCCGTGGGCGGTCCGGCGGCACGGGTCGCGGCCGCCGCGCTGATCGGCGCGGTCCCCGCGGTGCTGCTCGACCGGTTCGGCGTCTTCGGCCCGGCCGACTCGCTGGTCGGCGTGCTGGCCGAAGGAGTCGTGCTGCTGCTCGGTTACGGCGTCGGCACCCTGCTCGCGCACCGCGCGGCACTGGACGAACTGCGCGGAGGTCTGCGGTGAGGGTCGTGCACGTGACGCAGCCCGTGGAAGCGGGGGTGGCGGCGGTGGTGCTGGACCTGGCGCTGGCCCAACGCGCGCGGGGGTGGTCGGTGGTGGTCGTGTGCCCGCCGACCGGCTGGCTCGCCGACCGCGCCCGAGGGCTCGGCATCGACGTGCGGGCGTGGCGCGCCACCCGTCAACCGGGACCGTGGCTGGCGAAGGAAGTCCTTTCCCTGCGACGGGTCCTGGCCCGCCTGGAGCCGGACGTGGTGCACCTGCACAGCTCCAAGGCCGGGCTCGTCGGCAGGCTCGCGGTGCGGGGCCGCGTGCCCACGGTGTTCCAGCCGCACCTGTGGTCGTTCCAGACCGCTCGCGGAGCGCTCCGCGCGGTCAGCGCGGCCTGGGAACGCCGGGCGTCGCGGTGGACGGACCTGGTCGTGTGCGTCAGCGACGACGAGCTGATCACCGGCCGGGAAGCCGGCGTGACGGCCGCCGCCGAAGTCGTGTGCAACGGCGTCGACACCGACCGCCTCCGCCCCCGCGACGAGGTCGCCGCGCGGGTGTCGCTGGGGCTGGAGCCGAACGGCCCCCTGGCCGTCTGCGTCGGCAGGCTCGCGACCCTGAAGGGCCAGGACCAGTTGCTGTCCGCGTGGCCCGAGGTGCTGGCCCGCGTGCCGGACGCCCGCCTGGTGCTCGTCGGCGACGGCCCGGAGGGCCACGGCTGGCGCTCGACCCACCCGACGGCCGACCACGGGTCCGTGCGCTGGTGGGGCCACAGCGACGACCCGGCGCCGTTCTACACCGCTGCGGACGTCGTCGTCCTGCCGTCCCGCGCCGAGGGCATGGCGCTGGTGCCGCTGGAGGCGATGGCGTCGGGCCGCCCGGTCGTGGCGTTCGACGTGGGCGGGGTGCGGCAGAGCGTCGGCGACGCGGGCGCGATCGTGCCCGCCGGCGACGTCGGCGCACTGGCCGACGCGGTGGCGCGCCGGTTGACCGATCCTGGACTGGCCGCCACCGAGGGGAGACGCGGCAGACAGCGCGCCGAGTTCCTCTTCGACCGGAGTCGGATGGCGGACCAGATCGCCACGCTCGTCGACAAACTCGCCAGGGGACGGATCTCATGAGTGGACGGCTGCGCGTCGCATACCTGCTGACGCAGGACCGCGGCGGACCGGTGGACGTGACGGTCCGGCTGGCCTCGACCCTGATCGGCTCGGGCCTCGCCGACGTCCGGGTGTTCGGCCCGACCCCGGCCCGAGGGGCGGAGCTGCTCGGGGGCCACCACGAGGAGATCTCGGTGCCCCGCAAGGGGGACGTGATCGCGGGCAGGCGCACCAGGGGCGTCGTGCGGGCGTGGCGGCCCGACGTCGTGCACGCCCAGGACCGGCGCGCCGGCCTGGTGTGCACGGGGCTGCGGTCGACCGCGGTCGTGCACACCTACCACGGCGTTCCCGACGACGTGGGCGAACCGTGGTTCCGCGGCATCCCCGGCGCGACCTCGCCCTCGGCGTACACCCGCGCGGTGCTCACCGCGGACGCCTTGGTCGCGAGGGCCCTGCACCGGACCATCGTGCCCGCGCCCGCCATGGGGCGGTTCCTGGCCGACCGGCTGCGGGTGCCCGCGCGGAGGTTGACGCAGATCGACAACTGCGTCGCCCCGACCGCTGTTCGGCTGCCGTCGGGGCCGGTGCGGCACCTGGCGTTCGTCGGGTTGTTGGTGGCGCGGAAGGGGGTGCTGGATCTGTTGACCGCGTTGGCGATGCCCGGGGTGATGCCGGCGGACGGGCGGTTGACGGTGATCGGTGATGGGCCGCAGCGGGGGGAGGCTGAGAGGTTGGCCTTGGAGGAGCCGTTGCGGGGGAGGGTTGAGTTCCTGGGGTTTCGGGCGGATGTGCCGGATTTGTTGCTGGGGTGTGATGCGTTGGTGTTGCCGTCGAGCATGGAGCAGCAGCCGTTGGTGGTTGCTGAGGCCATGTCGGCGGGGAAGCCTGTGGTGGCGACGGATACGGGGGGAGTGGCGGATATGGTCGGGGCTTCTGGGTATTTGGCTCAGCCTGGTGATGTGCCGGGGTTGGCGGATCGGTTGAGGGCGTTGTTCGCGGATCCTGATCCGGCTGGGACTGGGTGGGAGTTGGCCAGTCGGGCTCGGGCTCGGTTTACGCCGGAGGGGTGTGCGCGGCGGCATTTGGAGTTGTACGAGTCTTTGTTGGGGTGAGGGGGTGGTGGGTGGGCTGGGTTTGTTCGGGAGGTTGGGGGTGTGGTCGATTTGACTTGGGGCCCCTAGATTTGCCCCTTGGTCGGGCCAAAACGGCAGGTGGAAAGCTTGCCGCCCGACT
>DATMCA010001769.1:0-2543 GCA_035559015.1 Umezawaea sp.
AGCACGTCGAGGAACTCGTCCAGCCGCGCGCCCCGGTCCTCGAACGGCACGCCCACCGCGCCGAACTCGTCCGGCGACCAACCGAGCCCCAGACCGGCGATCAGCCTTCCCCGGCTGACGTGGTCGATGGCGGTCAGCGACCGGGCGAGCAGCAGCGGCGAGTACCAGGGCGCGTTCAGCACGCTGGAGCCGAGCCTGACCCGGCTGGTGTGCGCCGCGGCCAGCGTCAGCGCGACGAACGGGTCGAACACCACCCTGAGCTGAGTCGGGAAGGGACCCGGCCCGGTCCGCGCGAACCCGAGCGTGGGGCTGGTGGGCGCCAGCGCCCTGTCCCCGACCCACAGGCTGGCGGCACCGAGCTTTTCGACACCGACGGCGAACTCGGTGATTTGTTCGGTGTGATTCGCCATGTTGCCGTACTGCGGCAGACCGAACCCGATGTGCATGGCCGCCAGCTTCGCAGGACTCGTGACAGCCCAGCAATGGAAGCTTTCCACGCGGATATAACGCGCCGCCGTAACGGCGAATTTACCGGCCATGGAAAAGTTCCATATCGACGACGGCGCACACGGGTATAGATTCGGCCAGGACTGCCGCAGCGCGGGGGTCAATACAATGGCGCCAACGGGTCAGCCGGCACATGAACCCACCGCGAATTCATGTTTCCATCCGCCGAACGGCTTGACAGATAGGCATATCAATGGCCCTCACCATTACCCACACCGTCCTGCTCGCCGACCCGGAAGAGGAGCGGTACAAGGGGCTCAGCCCCGAGCACATCTGGCCCACGATGCTGGAGAAGGCCGCAGACCCGATCGACTTCGTGCCCATGATCACCGAGTCGAAGATCGTGGAGCGGTACTCGGACGGCTTTCTCAGGGAGGTCCTCTTCTTCGGCGAGGACAAGGTGCTGGAGCGAGTCCGGCCCCGCCAGGACAAATACCGCATCTACTTCGAGGTCGTGGACCACCCGCGCCTGACCCTCATCTACAACGAGCTTGACCGCGACCTGTCGGGGCGCTTCACCTACACCCTTTCCACGACGTTCTCCGATGTCTACTTCGACGTGGTCGAAGACGATCCGGGGGCGTTGCGGAAGGCGAATGACCTGCTTTTCGACACGGCGAGCGCGTCGGCCGCCCACATCGCCAAAATCGCCGGTGAGCGCGCTCTCGCCTCTGCCTCGGAAACGCTTCGATGATCCTGGTCACCGGGGCTTCCGGCACCGTGGGACGGAGCCTCGTACCGCACCTCGTGGCGGCCGGGCGGGACGTCCGGGTCCTGACCAGGACGCGGTCCGCCACGCCGGGGGTCGACGTCGCGATCGGTGATCTCGGCGCACCGGAGACGCTGCGCGCCGCGCTCGCGGGGGTCGACGAGGTCTTCCTCCTGCTCACCCTCCTGCCGGGGGTCCGCGACTTCGAGGCCGTCCTGCGGGAGGTCTCGAAGGCCGGCGTCGGGCACGTCGTGTTCCTCTCCTCGGTCAACGTCGCCAGCGGCCCCGAGAACGTGCTCGGGGCGATGAACCGGGCGGGCGAGGCGGCGGTCGAGCAGTCGGGGGTGGCCCACACGTTCCTGCGCGCGGGAGCGTTCCACTCCAACGCCCTCGCCTGGTCGGAGTCGATCAAGCGGGAAGGGCTGGCCCGGTTCCGCTTCGGCCGGTTCCGCAGCGCGTCGGTCGACCCGCGGGACCTCGCCGCGGTGGCGGCCCGCACGCTGCTGGACGAGGGCCACCGGGGTGCGACGTACACGCTCACCGGTCCGGAGGCGCTGACCGTCACCGACCAGGTGGCGATCCTGTCCGACGTGCTGGGCAGGCCGCTGGTCGAGGACGAGCTCGGCTGGGACCGCGCCCGCAAGCTGCTGACCAAGACCGATCCGCCCAACGACCACCTCGTGGAGTCGCTGCTGCGGATGGAGCACGACAGCGAGTCGTACCTCACCGACGTCACCACCGACGTCGAGGACGTGACCGGGCAGGCCCCGATCACGTTCCGGCAGTGGGCGACCGACCACGCGGACGCGTTCCGCTGACCTCCCCCTCCGTCACCGTCCGCGCGTCCCGGTGTGCGGGCCGAATCATCGAGGTGTCGTGTTCATGTCGCACACAGAACTGATCCGGCCGGTCCACGAGCTGCTCGGGAGGCATCGGGCCAACTCGGGGTCGAAGGTCGCCTTCCGCGACTTCCGCCGGGCCGTGACCTACGAGGAGCTGCACCTGCGCACCGGGCGGCTGGCCGGTCACCTCGCGGGGTTGGGGGTCGCGCCCGGAGAGCGCGTCGTGATCCACCTCGGCAACCGCGTCGAGACGATCGAGGGCTACCTCGCCGTCGTCCGGGCCTCGTCCGTGGCGGTCCCCCTGGACCCCCAGGCCTCCGACGCCGAGCTGGAGCACTTCCTGCGCGACAGCGGAGCCGTGCTGGTCATCACCGACCTCGCGCACCTGGCGCAGTACGAGCGGCTGGCGTGGCCGTCGGACCGGATCGTCGTCGCGGCCGACGACGGGTCCGTGCCGGAGGGCACGTGCTCCTACGACGACCTCG
>DATMCA010001770.1:0-9344 GCA_035559015.1 Umezawaea sp.
ATGCCGGATGCCGGATGCCGGACGCCCGTCCCCGGTCGCGCGGAGTCGTTTCTGGTTGGCGAAGGGGTTCCGAGTCGATCTTCGGGCGGGCGTGGCGGTTGACCTCGCCCTTGCCCGCGCGGGCTGTGTCAGCCGGCCGCGCTCGCCCAACCTCCGGGCTGCCGACCTCGCCCATCCGGCCCCTGGATCAGCCGACCTTCGCCCACCCGGCAGCTGGCCTCTACCTCACCCACCCGGCCACCGGCCCCACCCAGCCAGGTCAGCCGGGTCAGCCGACCTCGGCTGCTGGGGCGGCGTAGGTGTTGCAGGCTTGGGTGGTGTTCGCCTGGAAGCCGTTTTGGGCCCAGTTGCCCTGGTTGGCGGGGCTGCCGTGGGCGTTCTTGTCGGGGGCTTCCTCCATCGCGTACTGGAAGTCCTCCTCGGCGCGGTTGGCCAGTTCGGCGCTGATGGAGCCCTTGCCCGCTGCCACGCCGAGGAACATGCCGGCGAAGCAGTTCGCCTGGAGTTCGATGCGGCGGGACATCTCCAGGCCTGCGGGGGTCTTCTCGCCGGCGTTGACGATCTTCAGGTCGGCTGCGCGGAGCATGCCGGTCATGGCTTGGACGTGGTGGCCGTACTCGTGCGCGAGGGTGGCCAGGTGGGTGGCGGGGCGGTCGCCGCCGCCGTTCTCGCGGAGCCTGCCGGTGGGCATGTAGATCATCCGGTTGCGGCCGCAGTAGTAGGCGACGGCGTCCTCTGACGCCGGCGCGGCGCCGCACGGGCCGTTCGACAGTTCGGGGGCGGCGTCCAGGTCCGGGGGTTCGAAGGGGAGGTTCGCCTCCTTCAGCACCGGGCCCCAGGCGTTGTCCAGGCAGGTCACGCCCGCCGCGTAGTAGGCGGCGAGCTGCTGGTCCGAGGTGCCGAACGTCGGCAGGTCGCAGGTGATCTCGGGCAGCGACTTCGGGGTGACCAGCAGCGGGTGGTCCTCCAGGCGTTGTACCGCGCGGGGACGGACGGGTTCGGCGCTGGTCGGGGCCATGGCCGCCGTGCGCGGGGCCGCGACCGCGCGGCCGGCGACGGGTTCGCGGTGGTCGAGGCGGCTGAGCAGGCCCAGGCCCAGGACCGAGCAGATGATCATCGTGAAGACGCTGACCAGCACTGCCGGGCTGTTCCTGGGGCGCGCCGGGGGCTCGGTCGGGACGACCGGTGGTTCGTCCAGTTCGTCGGTGTCCAGGACACCCGTGAACACGACCGTATCCACGTCGACGTCGGCCGGGTCGCGGACGACCTCCGGCAGTTCGAACAGCTCCTCCACGGGCTCGACCGGGGCGGGAGGGGTGATGAACTGGGTGGCCTCGGAGGCCCGGAAGATCTCCGCCACGCCGAACGTCTTGGCCTCCGAACCCGAACCCGCCGGAGTGGACGCGGCGGCAGGTGCCGGCTCGGCGGAGGGGACCGCGAAGAACTCCATCGCCTCGGCGGTCAGGAAGGTGTCCGGGTCGGGCGGAACCTCGGCGTCCTCGGCGGCCGGGACATCGGGGCTGGTCACAGGCGGTTCAGCGGCTGACGGTGATTCGTCGGCAGGTGCGTCGACCGGCGGTTGACCGGCCTCCTGCTCCTCGACGGCCGAAACCGCCGCCGAGTCATCCGGCACCCCGACCGCTCCCGAACCAGCCCGCACAGCCACCCCGTCGTCGCCCTCGACCAAGCTCTCGACCACGCCACCGCCACCACCGCCACCAGGCGATGGGCTCCCACCACCGCTGCTGACCTGGCCACCATCATCCACGACGTCCGCACCGACCGACTCCCGAGGCGGTGTCACGCCCTCGTCGCCCACCCGGTTCAGCTGACGCTCTGCGGATCCGCCACCCACGTGTTGCAGGCGCTCGTCTCGTTGTTCGTGAACCCGTCCATGACCCACTGGGCGTTGCGCTCGGGCGCGCCGTGGTCTCGGGTGGGGTACACGGGGTAGTCGCCCCTGGTGCTCGCGTCGCGCAGCGCCACGTCGATCACGTCCCTCGGGATGGCACCGTGCGAAAGAGGTGCGAGGCTCATCCCGCCGAAGCAGGTGGCCTGCAACTCCTTGCGGCGGTTCAGGTCCAGGCCGGCCGGGGTGTCCCAGCCGCCCTTGTCGTACTGCGCCTCGCCCGAGGCCCGCAGGATCCCGGACAACCACTGGATGTGGTGACCGTACTCGTGCGCGAGCTGCCCGAGGTACTTGCCGGGGTGGTTCGGGTTGTTCGAGCCCTGCTCGCTCGCGTAGTAGTTCGCCGTCCAGTAGATCGTCCCGTCGCAGTACATCGCCGTCCGGTCCGGGCCCATCTGACCGCACGGGTTGGTGATCGTGGACGTGACGATGACCAGCTCGACGGGCTGGTAGGGCAGGTTGGCCTTGGTGAACGACGGCTTCCACATGCTCTCGATGCACGGCAGCGCGGCGCGCAGGAAGCTGTCCTGACCGGCGGGGGAGTAGTCCATGCCGGGCAGCGAGCAGCCGCTGATGTCGAACGCGCCCAGCCCGGCCTGGTGGATCGGGTTGTCGCCGAGCTTGATCACCGCCTTCGGGCCCGCGGGCTTGGACGAGGTGGCCGACGCCGTCGCGGGGCGGCTGGTGCTGGCGCGCCCGCCGGTCGTCGTCGCGGCGGTGGTCGTGGTGGTCGTCGGGGGCGTGTAGCTGTACGTCGAGTAGCCCGAGTACCCGGCGTCGCTGGCGCGGTTGGGCTTGCCGGTGGCGGCGACCACGCCGATCGCCGCGATGCCGAGGATCGCGACGGCGAACAGGACGCCCGCGAGGATCGGGCCGTTGTTCCGCTTAGGCGCGTACGGCGGGTACTGCGGCGGCGGACCCCAGCCGAGGCCGCCGGGCGGGCCCGGAGGGGTCGGGCGCTGCTGGAACTGGGTCTGGTGAGGTGGCGGCGGGTGGCCCCACGCGCTGGGGGGCGGCGCGGCCATCGGCGGCGGCATGACCGGGCGCGGTGGCGGCAGCGGCGGACGGCCCTGCTGCGGCTGCGGACGCAGGCCGGGCCACTGCGACTGCTGCTGGGGGGCCTGACCGGGCTGCTGCTGGGGGTGCAATGGCGCGGGCACCGGAGGCGGCCCTACCGGTCGGGGCGGCGGCCAGCCACCCGGCGGCGGTGGTTGCGTCATTGGTTGAGGTTCCCCCATTATCGCTTCTACCCGAATCAGCACAAGAGCATAGGCGGACTCCGCTATTGTCCGCGGCCGTGTTGAAAAACTGGGGAGTGGCGCTGGTCGTCGCGATCGCGCTGTGCGGTTCCGCGGGTCCCGCGTTCGCCCAACCCACCAGCGGCCAGCCGCTCCCCGGGGCCTTCGGCACCGATGTCCGGCTCAAGTTGGAACGCGACGGCAAGGTCACCGTCACCGAGGTCGTCACGGTGCCGGAGGGCAGGACCGCGCGGCGCACGGTGCCGCTGCGGATCGCCGCCGGCGAGAACCGCGACCGGGTGTTCGAGATCAATGACGCCTCCGTCGAGGGCTCGGGCTCGGCGTCCGCGAACGCCGAGGAGTTCACCGTCTCGGTGAACTCCGGCACCTCCACTATTCACTACGTGCTGATCGGCGCAGTCGCTCAAATCGGTGACACCTTGGAGTTGCGCTGGCAGCCCGCGAGTGGGTGGGACACCACCCTCGACTCGGTGTCGCTGTCGGTGATCGCGCCGGATGCGCCCAGGTCGGTGACCTGCCTGGCCGGTCCGCCCGGCTCGTCGTCGCCGTGCACGACCGCCGAACTCGGTGACGGCCGCGGGGTGCGCGCGAAGGAGATCGGCCTGGCGCCCGGCGACCGGGTCGACATCGCGGTCGGCCTCCAGGACGGGGCCGCGCCCGCGAACGCCAAGGTCGTGGAGAGCGCGGGCCTGGCGGCCGCGTTCGCGCTCACCCCGGCCAGCGCCGTCGCGCTGCTGGTGCTGGTGGTCGTGCTGGTCGGCGGGTTCGTCCTGCTCTGGTTCCTGCGCGGTCGCGACGCCCGTGCGCTGGCCGCCGACGTCGGACCGGTCGACGTGCTGGTCGCGGGTCCCGGCGGCGGTGTCGCGTTCGCCTCGCCGGACGGCGTGCTGCCCGGCCAGGTCGGCACGGTCGTGGACGAGCACGTCGACGTGGTGGACGTGACCGCGACGATCATCGACCTCGCCGTCCGCAACTACCTGTGGATCTCCGAGGTCGGCTCGGCGGGTGGCGTGCTCGACTGGACGCTGGTCCGGCGCAACCCGGTCGACGACTCGCTGTCCGGCTACGAGCGCGCGGTCTTCGAGGCGCTGCTGCCCGACGGCACCGACTCCGTGCTGCTCTCGGAGTTGCGCACCCGCAAGATCGACCTCGCCGAGGTGCGCGACCGCCTCTACACCGACGTGGTCGACAAGAACTGGTTCACCCGCCGCCCGGACGCCGTCCGCGGCCGGTGGTCCCTCTACGGGGTGGTGCTCGCGGTCGCCGGGGTCGGGCTCACCGTCGGCCTGGCGTTCAGCGGTGGAGCGGCCCTGCTCGGGCTGGTCGTCGTGGTCGCGGGCCTGGCCCTCACGTTCGGCGCCCGCTCGATGCCCGCCCGCACCAAGCGCGGCAGCGCCCTGCTGGAACACGTCCGCGGCCTGCGCGGGTACCTCCACGCGGTCTCGCCCGGCGACATCCCCGAAGCCGACCGCGAGATGGTCTTCTCCCGCTCCCTGCCCTACGCCGTGGTGCTCGGGGCGACGGACCGCTGGCTCGGCACGTTCGCGCCGCTGGCGTCCGGCACGGGCGGCACGCCGGGGCTCTACTGGTTCGGCGAGTCCGAGAGCAGCCCTGACCTCGGCCGGTTCGCCCGGCACTTCCCGGCGTTCCTGGGCGCGCTCGACGGTGTGCTCGCCCAGGCGGGGCACCTCCGATCACTCAGGGGCCAGAAGCCGTAGGCTGCTTTCATGGCGCTACCCGAACTGCACAGGTTCACGCTTCCCAACGGACTGCGGGTGGTGCTCGCCCCCGATACGAGTGCCCCGGTGGTCGGCGTGAGCGTGCACTACGACGTCGGCTTCCGGTCCGAGCCCGAAGGGCGCACCGGCTTCGCGCACCTGTTCGAACACCTGATGTTCCAGGGCAGCGAGAGCCTGGAGAAGCTCGCGCACTTCCGGCACGTGCAGTCCTCGGGCGGCACGTTCAACGGATCGACGCACCCCGACTACACCGACTACTACGAGGTGCTGCCGTCGGCGGCACTGGAGCGCGCGCTGTTCCTCGAAGCGGACCGCATGCGCGCCCCGAAGATCACCCAGGAGAACCTCAACAACCAGATCGACGTGGTGAAGGAGGAGATCCGCCTCAACGTGCTGAACCGGCCGTACGGCGGTTTCCCCTGGATCCTGCTGCCCCCGGTGCTGTTCAAGACGTTCCCGAACGCCCACAACGGCTACGGCGACTTCACCGACCTGGAGAACGCGACCGTCGAGGACTGCGCGGCGTTCTTCGACACCTACTACGCGCCGGGCAACGCCGTGCTGACCGTGGCGGGCGACTTCACCGTCGACACCGCCCGTGAGCTGGTCGAGAAGCACTTCGGCGACGTTCCCGCGCGGACCGTGCCGGAGCGCCCGTCGTTCGCCGAGGACGCCCCCAAGGGCGAGATCCGCGCCGAGCAGACGGACCCGCACGCGCCGTTCCCCGCCGTCGCGATCGGCTACCGCGTCCCGGACCCGGTGACCGAACTGGACGCCTACCTCGCCTACCTGGTGCTGGCGGGCGTGCTGACCGACGGCGACGGCTCCCGCCTCCAGCAGCGGCTGGTGCACCGCGACGCCATCGTCACGGACATCAACGCGGGCTGCGGCCTGTTCGGCCCGCTCGAAGCGCGCGACCCGGACAGCTTCACGATCACCGCGATCCACGCGCCGGACGTGCCCGTCGACCGGGTCATCGCCGCGCTGGACGAGGAGCTGCAACTGCTCGCCGAGCAGCCGCCGACGGTCGAGGAGCTGGCCAAGGTGACGGCCCGTTGGGCGTCCACCATGCACCGCGAGCACGACCGGCTCACGAACCGCACGCTGGCCTTCGGGTCCGCGGAGCTGCTGTTCGGCCGCGCCGAGCTGATCCACGAGCTGCCCGACCGCATCGCCGCCGTGACCGTCGACGAGGTCTCCGCCGCGGCGAAGGCCCTGCGCCCCGACTCGCGCGCCATCCTGATCGTCAACCCCGCCGGAGGTACCGAGTGAGCGCCCCAGTTTCGCACCGCAGCGCCGAGGAGATCGGCCGCACGGAGCAGGGGCCCCGCCCGCTTCCCGAGCTGAGCGAGCAGCGCGCGCCCGCCGACCTGTCCACTGTGGACAGGACGATCGCCAACGGCCTGCGGGTGGTCGCGGTCCGCCGCGCGTCCGTGCCGATGGTCGAGGTCCGCCTGCGGATCCCGTTCGCCGACCCGGCCACCACCAGCGTCGGCTCGCAGCACTCGGCGTGGGGCGAGGTGCTGGCGAACACCATCCTCACCGGCACCGCGACCCGAGACCGCATCGCGATCGACACCGAGCTGGCGCTGGTCGGCTCGGAGCTGGACGCGGTCGTCGACCCGGAGCGCCTGAGCATCTCCGGCAGCGTCCTGGCCACCGGCCTGGACACCGTGCTCGACGTCATCCGCGACGTGCTGACCGGCGCGACCTACCCGGCCGACGAGGTGGACCGCGAACGCGACCGCCTCGTGGAGCGGATCGCGCTGGCCCGCTCGCAGCCGAACGTGATCGCCCGCGAAGCCCTCCAGAAGCACCTCTACGGCGACCACCCGTTCGCCAAGGAGATGCCGGAGGCCGACGAGGTCGCGCGGGTCACCCGCGAGGACGTCGTCGCGCTGCACGCGAAGGCCGTGCTGCCCAGGGGTTCCGTGCTCGTGCTGGTCGGCGACGTCGACCCGGAGGCCATCATCGGCACGGTCGAGTCCGTGCTGGCCGAGTGGACCGGCGAGGGCACGGCCGTCACGATCAGCCCGCTGCCCGAGGTGGCGCCCGGCGACGTCGTGCTGATCCACCGCCCCGGCGCCGTGCAGTCGCAGATCCGGCTGGCCGCCCGCGCGGTCCAGCGGACCGACCCGAAGTACCCGGCGCTCCAGATCGCGAACCTGGTCTACGGCGGCTTCTTCTCGTCGCGCCTCGTGGAGAACATCCGCGAGGACAAGGGCTACACGTACAGCGCCCGCTCGCACCCGGAGTTCACCCCGCACGGCGCCAGCCTGATGATCGACGCGGACACCGCGAGCGACGTGACGGCGGCGGCCCTGCTGGAAACCCGCTACGAACTGGCCCGCCTGGGCCTGGTGCCGCCGTCGGCGGACGAGGTGGACGTGGCCCGCCGGTACGCCATCGGCTCGCTGCTGACCGCGACCTCGTCGCAGGGCGGCCTGGCGTCGTTCCTGGTGAGCCTGGCCGGTCTGGGCCTCGACCTCGACTGGTTCGTCGCCCACCCGGAGCGGCTGGCCAAGGTCACCGTCGAGGAGGTCGCCGCGGCCGCGCTGGAGTTCTTCGCCCCCACCGCGTTCACCGGCGTGCTCGTCGGCGACGCGGACAAGCTCGCGCCGCAGCTCAAGGCGCTGGGCGGTGTGAAGCTGCCGTGACCGGCCCGTTCGAACTGCTGGGTCCGCCCGCGCTGTCCCGGTTCACCGTCGACCGGCGGGAGCCGTTGCGGGCGGACACCGAGCGCTTGGCCGCGCTCTGGCCGAAGTCCCGCGTGCTCGTGGTCGACAAGCGGGGCCGAACCCTGGTCGCGGACAAGGGTTCCAGGCTGGTCGACCAGCCCGCGCCCGAGTTCGGCTCGGGCCCGCCCGCCGACGCCGTGCTGCTCGGCGAGCAGGACGGCGTCGCGTACTGGGGCGTGCCGCTCGCCGACGACGAGACGGACGTGCAGGTCACGGCCGCTCGGGCGTGGCAGTTCCCGGAGCTGACCGAGGAACCGCAGTGGCTCGACCTGCGAGCTGTCGGCGCACTGCTCGACGACACCGGCGCGGGTCTGCTGACCTCGGCGGTGGCGGCCTTCGCGTGGCACCGCAACGCGAAGTTCTGCGCGCGGTGCGGGTCGCCGAGCGAGTCGGTCAAGTCCGGCTGGGCCCGCGTGTGCACGAAGTGCTCGCACGAGGAGTACCCGCGCACCGACGCGGCCGTCATCTGCCTGGTCCACGACGGTGTCGGCGTCAACGGCGAGAACGTGCTGCTGGCCAGGGGAGCGGGGTGGCCGGAAGGCCGCTACTCGGTCCTGGCGGGCTTCGTCGAGGCCGGTGAGTCCCTGGAGGCGTGCGTCGCCAGGGAGATCGAGGAGGAGGTCGGCGTGGTCGTCACGTCGATCCGCTACCTCGGCAGCCAGCCGTGGCCGTTCCCGCGCTCGCTGATGGTCGGTTTCACCGCCATCGCCGACCGCAAGGACCAGCTCGTGCCCGCCGACGGCGAGATCGCCCAGGCCAAGTGGGTCAGCCGCGAGCTGGTCCGCCAGGCCCTGGCCGAACCGGGCAGCGTGGAAGACCTCCTGCTGGCCCCCGGCGCCTCCATCGCGTACCGGATGATCTCCTCCTGGGCCGAGGCCTCCTAGCCGGAACCGGGTGCGGCGGCCACCGCCTCCGCACCCGGTCTCACAGCAGAGTGCTCCACGGCAGCAACCCCACGACGTCGGCGTACCGCGTCCAGGAGACCTCCGGCAGCGCCGCGTGCAGAGCGGGCACATCGATGTCCATCCCCACCTCGGCGAAGTAGCGGAACATCAGCGCCAGGTCGGTCGAATACCGCTCGACCACCTCGAACGGCGGCTGGTGGTGCCGAATCGCCACCCCGATCGCCCCCTCCAACGCCAAGGCCATCTCGGCAGGCGTGGTCACCTCCCCCGCCAAGTCCAGCCGCACCCCGGCAAAGCGCGCCGGCTGCTCCAACGCCAACACCGCGACAGCCGCGATGTCCGCCACCGCGACCAGGTGCAGCGGCGCACCGGACGGCATCGGCACCCCGAGCACCCCACCCCGCAACCCGCTCAACGTCCAGTCCCCGAACTTGTCATCTACGAACGCGGCAGGCCCCAACACCGTCCACGGAACCCCACTGCGGGCCAGGCGTTCCTCGATCCGCCACTTGCTGTCGAAGTGCGGAATCCCAGTACCCCGATCAGCGTTGGCCGCCGAGGTGAACACCACCTGATCAACCCCCGCAGCCGCGTCAACCACCGCAACCCCTTGCCGCACCTCGGTCTCCGGATCAGTCCCGAACGGCGTGGTCACCAGGAACACCGCACCCACACCGCGCAGGGCGACCTCGATCGAGGCCACATCATCGAAATCCCCACCAACAACCTCCGCCCCCGCCTCCCGAAGGCGCAAAGCGGCCTCGCCACCAGGATTCCGGGTGAACGCCCGAACA
>DATMCA010001771.1:0-4037 GCA_035559015.1 Umezawaea sp.
CGTCGTGCTACTCGTTCGAGTCGGTGAACTTCCCCGGCCAGTTCCTGCGGCACGCCTCCAGCCGGGTGCGGAACTCGCCGAACGACGGCACGGCGCTGTTCCGCGACGACGCCACGTTCTGCGCGCGACCGGGTGTGGGCGGCACGGGCGTGACGTTCGAGTCGATCAACCTGCCCGGCTCGTTCGTGCGGCACTTCGAGTCGCAGGTGTACGTCGCCTCGGGCAGCGGTGACGCCGGCTTCAACCGGCCGCAGACGCTGACGGCCGACAGCGGCTGGACCCTCGCGGCGCCCTGGGCGCCGTAGTCCTCCGGCCGTGGTGGTCGCGCTCGCGACCACCACGGCCGGTCCCACCCGAACAACGGGGTGCGACGTGCGGCGACGGCGGTGTGCGGGTCATGCCGCTCGGCGTCGGTGCTCCGGGTCGGATCACCGCACCTCGCGGAAAAGGGAACGTCACGTGACAGATCTGGTCGCGGGCCGGGCGATGTCCCACCGATCGCGACCCGGTCGGGTTTCTTCGCACCACGGGCTTCCTCCGCGCCGGTCGCCTCGACGACGAGCGGGGCGAGACCGCTCTCGGCTCAGTCACCACCACCCGTCACCGACTTGGCGTCCGTCCGGTTCGTGGACGACGTCCTCCGCCACTCACCGAGGATCGCGTCCAGCACGGAGCTCGTCGCCGATCCGATCAGCGCGTAGCTGTGCGCCCGCAGCTCCTCCGGGCCGCCCATCGGATCGGGTACGGAGTCGTCCTCCGGGCTGACCGGTGGCGCCATGCCGCGTTCCGCCGCGGCCGCCGCGACGGCGGTGCGCGCCCGGCGCACCGCGTCCCGTTCCAACGGGTCCAGCTCCGCGGACGCCAGCAGGCGGGAGAACTCCAGCAGGCTGAAGGTCGTACGCAGCGCCGGCGGGTGCATCGCCACCACGACCCCGCGGTGCTCGCGCTCCGCCGTCAGCACCAGGTCGGCCATGGCCACGGAGGAGCGGTCCACCTGCTGGGCGACGTGCCGTGCCCCGGACTCGCGGTGCAGCCCGCAGCGGATCAACTCGGCGCGGGTGCGGGCGTCCACGTCGGCGCCGACGACCGCTTTGACGCCCGCGCTGACCACGGAGAAGCGGAACGCCTCTCCCGGTGGGAGCCACCGGGTCAGCAGGTGGCGGGTCACCGCCTCGGCAAACGGCGAGCGGCAGATGTTGGCACCGCACACGAAGAGGATCCGGAACCGGTCGCCGGTCACCGCGGCGCCTCGCCCAGCAGGGAGGCCGGGTGGGCTTCCAGGTACGGGGCCAGCCGGTCCTCGCCCAGCGCCCGCCACACCTCGGCGCCGCGCTCGTGGTCGAGGTGCACCACGGACTGCTCGCCCTCCTGCCCGACGTCCGTGACCGGCGCGGTGGTGAAGGCGATTCCCCCACCGCCCAGGTGACGCAGCCCGAACACGAACGACCGGAGGTCGGCGTCGGTGAGCGTGTCGTCCACGCTCACCGACCTGCTCACCGCGTCGACGAACTGGTAGGCGGTGAACGGATCGGTGAGCAGGTCACCCGACGTGATCTTCGAGTGCAGCGCGCGCAGCGCGTTCTGCTGCCGCCGCACGCGGTCCAGGTCGCCGAGGGGCAGGCCGTAGCGCACCCGGACGTACGCCAGCGCCTCGCGGCCGTCGAGGTGGAACCGGTCGACGGCGTTCGCCGTCCCCACCACGGCCAGGTCGATGCCGCCGACGGCGTCGACGAGGGTCTCGAAACCGGCGAAGTCGATGACCGCGAAGTGGTCGACCCGCAGCCCGGTCAGGTTTTCCACCGTCCTGACCATCAACGTCGGGCCTCCCCAGGAGTAGGCGGCGTTCACCTTCGCCATGCCCTGTCCGGGAACCAGGACCCAGCTGTCGCGGGGAATCGACACCACCGCGGCCCGCTCCCGGTCGGGCGAGAGGCGGACCACCATGACGACGTCGCTGCGCTGACCGCCGGGTAGCAGCGACGGGGCGTCGGTGCCCGTCGTGGGGTCGGAGGAGAGCGAGTCGCTGCCGGCGAGGAGGAACGTCAACCCCCGCGCGGCTTCCCCGGTCGGCTGCGCGGGCCGTTCCGCGGGATCCAGGCCGTCGAACACCGCGGGCACCCGTGCCACGTTGCTCGTCAGGCGCTCGGTGATCCCGTGGAGGCCGCCCATGAGGCACAGCAACAGGATCACGGTGACGCGCAGCGCCAGCTTGCGCCGTCGATGGCCGGGTGTTCCCGCGGTGACGGGGGTGCCCGGCAGCGGTTCCCGACCGTCCGCCGCGCCGGGGTCCTCGTCGCCGTGACCGCCGGGTCGCCCCGGAGAGGCGGTCATCGGCGGGTAGCCGTGGGCGGAGCCTGCTCGGACCACGTGAGCGGCTCGCTCGGGGAGGCCTGCGGCGGTGCGGGCTTCCAGGTCGTCGTCACCGGCTGCGAGTCGTAGCCCTGGTAGTACTGGTACCCCTCGGCCGAGCCGGACTTCGGCGTCATGGTCATGACGGTGCCGAGCAGCCGGGCCGACACCGCGGTCAGCGCGGCGGCGGCGGCTTTCACCTGGTTCCTGGACGTCTTGCCGTGGCGCACCACCAGAAGCGCCCCGTCGCAGCGACCCGCGAGGATCGCCGCGTCGGTGACCGGGAGCAGAGGAGGGGTGTCGACCAGCACGACGTCGAAGCGGCGTTCCAGTTCGTCGAGCAGGTCGGCCATGTGCTGCGAGGCCAGCAGTTCGCTGGGATTGGGCGGGATCTGGCCGCTGGCGAGCACGGTCAGGCCGTCGCGCCCCCAGGGCTGCAACGCGTGCTCCAGGCTCGTGTGGTCGATCAGGACGCTGGTCACCCCGACCGCCCGTTCCAGCCCCAGGTAGTCCCCGACGCGGGCTCGGCGGAGATCGGCGTCCACCAGGACGACCTTCTTCCCGGCTTGGGCCAGGGTGATGGCGAGGTTGCAGGCCGTCGTCGTCTTGCCCTCGCCGGGCAGCGAGCTGGTGATGACGACGACCTTGACCGGGTTGTCCACGTCGACGAACTGGAGGTTGGTGCGGATCTGCCGCAGCGACTCGGAACGCGACGCCCCCGGGCCCTCGTGCACGATCAGCGGGGCGGCGGGAACCGTGGCGTCGTACGCGACCGACCCGAGCGACGGTGCGTCCACCAGGTCGCGCAACGCCTCGGCGGACTTCACCGACGTGTCGAGCGCGTTGCGGACGAAGGCGGCGCCCACACCCGCGAGCAGACCGACGAGCGCACCGAGCAGGAGGTTCCGGACCGGTTGCGGTGAGGTGGGTGCGGTCGGGGTCGCGGCCGGTTCGACGACCCGCGCGGTGACCGCCGGCTCGCCGCCGCCCGCGGGCTTCTCCAGTTCGGCCACGAGGCTCGAGAACGAGCCGGCCACGGTGTCGGCGATCCGCCGCGCCCGCTCGGGTGACGGGTCGGACGCGGACACGGTCAGCAGCACCGTGCCCGCCCGCACGGACGCGGTGATCGCGGACGGGGAGACGGCCAAGCCCTGCTGCTCCACCTCCCGCAGAACGCGGGAACTGGTGACCAGCTGCGTGTACGACTTGACCTTCTGCTGGGACAGGAGGCTGCCCTGGTAAGCCTGGGCCGCCGTGCCGTCCGGGTCCCTCGCGGCGACGAATAGGGTCACCTCGGCGGTGTAGGACGGCGTGGAGAACCACGTCACCGCGCCCGCGGCCGCGATTCCCAGCGCGAGGCTCACGAGCACGAGCTTCCACCGCTCACGGAGGACGTGCAGATTCTCATGCAGTGACACGGGACTTCTTCCTCTGGTGCGAATACGAGGTGACGTCCCTCCGAGAATGCTCGCAAAACCTCATGCCGCGCAACCCCGACTGTGTGATCAGGTCTTTTTGCCGGTGGCGGGAAAAAATATGACGAAGGGAGGTCGGCGCACTTCAGCGGTGTCGTGGCAGGATGGTTCGGCGCCCTGGGTGTTGCGCCTGGGCTCCTCGATCGGATGACACTCGATTCAGGACGATTCCGCGCTGGGTGGTCCCGCCGCCCCTCGTGACAAAAATACCTG
>DATMCA010001772.1:0-3236 GCA_035559015.1 Umezawaea sp.
TCCCACTTGGGGTGGGACTGGGTGAAGTCCGCCGCGCCCGTGTCGCCGATCGGCATGTACGGGTTTTCCTTGGGGGTCTTCGCGTCCGGCGCCTTCTGCGGCAGCGGGTTCGAGGCACCTTCGGGGCGCGGGTTGTCCACGGCGACCAGGCCGTCGACGTCCACGGCGTCCACCGACTTGAGCTTCGCGGCCTTCTCGGCCTGCTCGCGGGGCAGCGTCACCTTGAGGTAGTCGACCTCTCGGTCGGCCTTCTCGACAACGGCTCCGAGCGACTCCAGCTCGGCCGTGGCGGCGTCGATCTTGCCCGCCTCGGCGGCGACGAGGAGCGTGACGTCGGCCTTGCCCGCCTGCTCCGCCTCGACGAGGAGGGCGCGGTCCTGCTTGTCGAGCTGCTTGTCGGCCTGGGCCGGCGGCATCGGCTGCGCGAGTGCGGGGGTGGCGGCGAAGCCGAACCCAGTCGAACCCAGCACGGCGGCCAACAGGGCCGCACTGGTGCGGTGTCTCCACCGAAGTCCTGACTTGATCACGACGCGAAAACCCTTCGTGGGGGGAGAATGGTGGAAGCACATCTCTCCGCGCACGAACCGGCAATAGGACGATCAGCCCATTAACGAAGTCCACATTGGACTGAACGGTCTCTTGTTTTTGGTCCTATTGCAGGCTAGCGGTCGCTATTCCGGTAACGGTTTGCGCACCTCGGCCCCAGTCAAGGGCTGATCGAAGGGAATGTCAACCCGTGTCAACGGTGAACACGACGACCTTCGGCGGGAACGGTAACGAACGGACTCGGCCACCGATGCCCGGTTTATTCCAGGGGGCGTCGACGAGGTGACGTCGAGCACCCGGGGAACACCGGGGTGGTACCACCCGTTCTACAAGTGGTCGGCACCAGGGTGCTGCGCCCGGCGTCGGTTCGCAACGGACGCCCCCTCGCCCGGTGTGAACCCACCCCGAGACGTTCGTGGAGCGCCCCTACCCGCCGACCGCCGTCGGCCGGACGGAAATCCCCCCTTCCGCACCCGGCCGACGGTCTCCCACCTGTCCGAACGACCGAGCGGGTGAAGTTCCGAAGTCCCGCTCCCTGGACGTCCTTGACGCGACCGCGCGACCGACGCAGTCTCGGAGGCGTGAACCGAGCCCAGCTCCTGACCCGACGCCGCCACGTGGACCTCGCGCGCACGTGTTCCTGCCGCTGTTCGTAGCCCAGGAGCCACGCCGAATTCCCGTTGCCCAGCAAGGAGCCCCATGTCCGCACTCATCGGCACGCTGGTGGGCAACCCCCGCCCGGCCTCCCGGACCCTCAACGCCGCGCTGGCCCTGCGCGCGGCGCTCCGCCAGGTCGTCCCCGCCACCGGGGACGGCGCCGTCGTCGACGCGGCCGAACTGGCGCAGGACGTCTTCACGCCGGGCTCCACGAGCGTCAAGGACGCCCTGGCCTCGCTGGAGCGGTCGAACGTCCTCGTGGTCGCCTCGCCGACGTACAAGGCCGCCTACACCGGCCTGCTGAAGGCCGTGCTGGACCAGGCTCCCGGCGGCTGGCTCAAGGGCCGGATCGCCATCCCGCTCCAGGTCGCCGCGTCGGACAGGCACGCGCTGGCCGCGGAGCTGCACCTGCGCCCGGTCCTGGTCGAGCTGGGCGCCCACGTCCCCGGCCCCGCCGTCTTCCTCAACGAGTCGGTGCTGGCGGACCACGACGCCCTCATCGCCACGCTCGCGCAGCACCTGGTGGACACCGGGACGGCGGCCGTCGTGAAGGCGGCGCTGGCGGCGGGGGCCTCCGGATGAGCGTCGTGCCCCGGCAGTCGAAGAGGGACCTCGCGGACGAGCTCAAGGGCGCCCTGCGCGACCACCCGCAGGCCGTCACCATCGTCACGGCCCAGGGGTCCGAGGGCCCGGTCGGCGTCACCGTCAGCTCGTTCACCTCGGCCAGCATGAACCCGCCGCTGATCGTCGTCTGGATCGGCGACGGCGCCTCGGCGTGGCCGGTGCTCCGCACGGCGCCGCTGTTCGCCGTGCACCTGCTGCACGCGGGCCAGAGCGACCTGTCGGACCTGTTCGCCAGGACGGGCTCGGACCGCTTCGGCGAGGGCACCAACTGGGCGCCCGACGTCGACGGCGTCCCGCACCTGCTGGACGCCCCGCTGAGGCTGCGCTGCCGCACGGCCAGGCGGATCGCCGTCGGCGACCACGTGGCGCTGGTGGGCGAGCCCCTGGAGGTCCAGCACACCGGCGGCACACCGCCGCTCGTGAGGTTCCAGGGGCGCTACACCTCGGTGGATTAGGCCACGCTCTCGGCGTTGCCCGAGCCCTCGTCCGCGAGCAGTCGCAGCAGGGCTCGGGCGACGCCGTCGTTCTGCCGGAAGCCGGGGGCGTTGGTGCCCGGTCGGGCGAACGCGGCGAACGCGCGGCCGGTCGTGAACGGGCCGAGGGCGAACCGCCGCGGGTGCGGGTCGCCGTTCCGCCCGATCAGCCGGTTGTCCTCCGGGGAGACGCGCACCAGACCGGTCGAGCGGCCGTCGGACAGCTTCTCCTCCACCACGTCGCCCGCGCCGCGCAACGTCCGCAGCACGGGGTCGGCGGTGCGGGCCAGGCCGTGGTTCGGCAGCCTGGCCTCGACGAGCCCGGTGGCGCGCACGACGTCCGGCGCGCTGGCGCTGCCCGCCACGAACACGCCGTCCTCCGCGCGCACCCACACGTCCGCGCCGAGGAAGTTCACGATCCCGGCCCGCGACAGCGCGAGCAGCTCCTCCAGGCGGTCGGGCGGCGGCCCGCTGGCGAGGAAGCTGAAGAACCCGCCCCACCACCCGTCGGCGTGCGCCAGCCGGGACGCTGGGTTCAGCTTCGGCGAGTTGAGCACGCGCGGCAACTGCCCGTAGACCGACAGCAGCGCCATGAACGCCCCCAGGTCCGCGCTGAAGGCCGGGTCGGACCGCCGGGCCACGTCGGCCTCGACGTAGGCGCGCAGGTGCTCCTGGAACTCCTCGCCGGTCGCGAACGCCAGGCCCGCCAACGGCCGGTCCAGCCGTTCGAAGTCGATCCGGTCCTCCACCCGCGGGCCGGACGACTCGACCAGCGCCGTCATCTCCGCGCTGTACCAGTCCAGGGCGGTGTACGCCGGGGCGAACTCGGCCCACGGCACGGAAACCCGCTCCGGGTGCCCGGTGAACAGCTCGTGGAAGTAGCCCCAGGCGATCTCCTTGGCCAGCAGCGGCCACACGTCCGCCCGGAAGTCGAAC
>DATMCA010001773.1:0-11199 GCA_035559015.1 Umezawaea sp.
ACGCCCGCGACCGGCTTCCAGTGGAACTTCACCAGCGAGGTCTCCCCCGCCGCGTTCACCAGCCGGAACGTGTGGACGCCGAAACCCTCCATGGTCCGGTACGAGCGCGGGATGCCCCGGTCCGACATCGCCCACATCACGTGGTGGGTCGCCTCGGTGTGCAGCGACACGAAGTCCCAGAACGTGTCGTGCGCGCTCTGGGCCTGCGGGATCTCCCGGTCGGGCTGGGGCTTGCCCGCGTGGATGATGTCCGGGAACTTGATGCCGTCCTGGATGAAGAACACCGGCATGTTGTTGCCGACGAGGTCGAAGTTGCCCTCCTCGGTGTAGAACTTCACCGCGAAACCGCGCACGTCGCGCACGGTGTCCGCCGAGCCGCGCGAGCCCAGCACGGTGGAGAACCGGGTGAAGACCGGCGTCTCGCGCCCCTTGGCCAGGAATCCCGCCTTCGTCACGGACTCGGCGTTGCCGTACGCGCGGAACGTGCCGTGCGCGGCGGCTCCGCGGGCGTGGACCACGCGCTCCGGGATGCGCTCGTGGTCGAAGTGGGTGATCTTCTCGCGGAGGTGGAAGTCCTCCAGCAGCGAGGGACCGCGCGGTCCGGCCTTCAGCGAGTGGTCGGTGTCGCTCAGCCGCAGGCCCTGTGCGGTGGTGAGGTGCCGCCCCGCCTGCGCGCGGCGGTCTTCGCCGATGCCCGCGCCGACCTCCGCCTTGCCGGTGGGGCTCGTCGGCTTCGGTGCGGCCTGGTCGCGCTGGCGCTTCGGGGGCATTCCGCTTCTCCTTCACGAACCTTCGGGTGGGATCGCCGGGTACCCGCCGCAGGACCTCCCAAGCGTCAACGCCCCAAAGAGAACTCGTTGGTGTACCGAGGGTTCCGAACGCACGCGCAGGGGTAGCCGCAGGCATGACGAAGGTCGATCTCGACATCCCCCGTACACCCGATCAGGTGTTCGCCGTGCTCGCCGACGGCTGGTCGTACGCGGGATGGGTAGTCGGAGCGACGCACATCCGCGACGTGGACCACCTGTGGCCGGAGGTCGGGACGCGCATCCACCACAGCGTCGGCGCGTGGCCGTTGCAGATCGAGGACGAGACCGTGGTGAAGGCCGTCGAGCCGGGGAAGTCGCTGGAGCTGCACGCGAAGCTGTGGCCCGTGGGCACGGCGTGGATCCGGTTCGAGCTGACCCCCACGACCAGCGGCGGCACGCGGGTCACCATGGCGGAGAAGGCGATCAGCGGACCCGGCTCGCTGCTGCCGGGGCCCGCCCAGTCGGTCCTGCTCGTCCCGCGCAACAAGGAGACGCTGAAGCGCCTGGCCGACCTGGTCCTGCGCGGCGATCAGCGGTAGACCGCGCGCAGCGCCGCTCCCACCACCGCCCGGTACGCACCGCCCCCGCGGCCGTGCCGGGCCAGTGCCGCGCGGGCCGCGTTCGCGCCGCACGCGCCGTGCACCCCGCCACCGGGATGGGCGGACGCCCCCGCCAGGAACAGCCGGTCGATCGGGGTGTCCGCGCGGGACAGGCCCGGCGTCGGGCGGAACACCAGCTGCTGGTGGATGCTGGAGGTGCCCGCGTTGATGGCTCCGCCGTCCACGCTGCGGTTGCGCGCCTCCAGGTCGCCGGGCCCGCTCACCGACCGGGCGATGACCAGGTCGCGGAACCCCGGCGCGTGCTTCTCCACCACCTGCTCCACGCGGTCCGCCCGCCGCTTCAACCGGTCCGGCGACCACGACTCGCCGCGCGGGACGTGGGTGTACGCCCACACCGACTCGGTGCCCGCGGGCGACCGGGTCGGGTCGGCGGTGGTCATCTGGCCGAGCAGCAGGAACGGGTCGCGCGGCAGCCTGCGGCACGCGAGGTCGTTGGCGAAGTCCGCCAAGCCGTCCAGGTCGGCGCCGAGGTGGATCGTCCCGGCCCGCCTGGCGTCCTCGGAGAGCCACGGGATCGGCCCGGAGAGCGCCCAGTCGACCTTGATGGTGGCGTCGTCCCACTCGAACCGGTCCAGGTCCTCCAGCAGCCGCGTGGGCAGGTGGTCGGGGCCGACGAGATCCAGGTACAGGGCGGGTGCGGGCACGTCGGCGAGCACCGCGCGCCGGGCGCGCACGAGTTCGCCGTCGGCGTCCCGCACGCCCAGCGCCTTGCCGTCCGCCACGATGACCTGCCGGACGGGCCTGCCGCACTCCACCCGACCGCCGCGGGATTCGAGCCTGCGCACGAGCGCGGCGGCCAGCTCACCCGCCCCGCCCCGCGGCACGGGGAAGCCGACCTCCTGGCCGAGCATCGCCAGCAGCCAGCCGAACACCGCCCCGCCCGCCTGGTCGGGGCCCAGGTCGGTGTGCAGCGCGTTGCCCGCGAACAGGATCTTCGCCCCGTCGCCGTGGAACCGCTCGTCGCCGAACACGCGCACGGGCTGCGTCGCCATCCGCGCGAACCGCAGCGCGTCGGACGCGCCCAGCTCACGCAGCAGGCGGGCTCCCGAGCGCACCGGCGGGAACGGCCGCAGCAGCGCCTCCAGCAGGTCGTCCCGCACGCGCCGCCAGGTCTCGAACTCCGCCAGCCACGCGTCGCCGTCCCGTTCGTCGAACGATGCGACCGACGCGGCGGTCCGCTCGGGGTCGCGCGAGAGCAGCGCGGAGCGGCCGTCCGGGAACACGTGGGCCAGCACCTCGGGCGCGTGCACCCACGTCAGCCCGTGGTCGGCCAGCCCGAGCCCGGTCAGCGCCGGTGAGGCGACGCCGAGCGGGTAGAACGCGCTGAACAGGTCGTTGCGGAACCCCGGCGCGGTGATCTCCGCGGTCCGGACGGCCCCGCCGGGCGCGTCGGCGGCCTCCAGGACGAGGACGCTCCAGCCCTCGTCGGCCAGCAGGTTCGCCGCCACGAGCCCGTTCGGGCCCGCTCCCACGACGACCGCGTCGTAGTCGTTCACCGCGCCTCCCGGCCCTGGGTCTGGTGCGTCGCTCCGCCGAGGTCGAGCCTGCCCGGTCCACCGCTGTGGCGTGGAGTCCGGGGTTACCCGGCCGGGTCGGGTTGACACGTGCTCCCCACCACCGAGACCACCAGGTGTCGGAATTCGAGGTGCGGGGTAATCACCCGGCACAGCGTGCGACGAACGGAGCGGCCGATGCGGATCCCACACCTGGTCAGCGAACGGGCGGTGGACACCATCAGGGTCGCCACCCGCGAACACGTCCTGGCCGCCGTGCTCGGCCTCCCGCGCCTGCTCCGGCACCGCGTGTGGAACGACGTCGACCCGGAACAGGGCCAGGGGCTCGGCGTGCTGCTCGTACCGGGGTTCGGCGCGAACGACCGGTCCCTGGCGGTGACGAGCGCGTGGCTCAAGGCGCGGGGGTACCGCCCGGCGGGCGCCCGCGTCGGGTTCACCGTCGGCTGCACCACGGACCTGGTCGACCGGGTCGAACGCGCGCTGGAACGGCACGTCGCGGCCACCGGTGGTCCCGTGGTGCTGCTGGGCCAGAGCCGGGGCGGCATGGTGGCCCGCCTGGCGGCCGTCCGCAGGCCCGACCTGGTGCGCGGCCTGGTGATGATGGGCAGCCCCGTCGTGGAACCGCTCAACGCCCAGCGGGATGTGCTCGCCATCGCCCGCCTGCTCACCCGGCTGTCGGCGCTCGGCGTGCCGGGCCTCATGGACGGCGACTGCCTCACCGGCACCTGCTTCACCGAGAACTTCACCGCCCTCGCCCAGCCGCTGGAGGTGCCCGCCCTGTCGCTCTACTCCCGCTCCGACGGCATCGTGCCCTGGCAGTGCAGCCAGGACCCGCACGCGGACTGCGTCGAGGTCCGCAGCACGCACACCGGCATGGGCTTCGACCCGGACGTCTACACCGCGCTCGACCAGCGGCTCCGCCAGTGGACCCCCACGACAGCCCTCGCCGCCGCCTGCTGAGGCGCGGTGCTCGCGTCCCACGCAGCACCGAGGAGGTGGGGACGCCGTACGTCGTGTCGATCGGCGCGGCTGATCTCGGGCCTGACCGACTCGCCGCTCTTCGCACCTTCCGCTTGTCCCAACCCGCGGTGCGAACCGACGCCGCCCTTGGCGCACGACCGTTGTCGCGTCGAGGCGCGGAGCACGCACGCCGCGCGGAACGTCCGCACCGCGCTCGACCAGCGGCTCTACCGGTGGACCCCCGCGACCACCATCGCCACCGCCCACCGGGGGCGCGGCACTCCACAATCGGGCAGGGTTACCGCAGGTCAGCGGTTTCAAACCTCTTTCGGCCATGATTTTCCCAAGGTGGCTTCACGGCTCCGCGCACGCCAGAATCAGGGGATGACCTTCTCGAACGACGCGGTGAAGTCGACCGCGGACGACGGCACGACCGTCCTGCGCATCGCGGGCGAAATCGACATGTCCAACAGCGATTCCCTGCGCAAGCAGTTCGTGGACGCCCTGGACAGCGGCGCCAGATCGCTGGTCCTCGACCTGTCCGAGGTGACGTTCTTCGCGTCCTCGGGCATCGCCGCGCTGGCCCACGCCCGCGAGTACGGCAAGCGGAGCGGGGACCGGCCGGTCCACGTGGTGGCGAGCCGGAGCGTCCGGCGGTCGCTGGAGGCGACGGCGATGGACCGGCTGCTGCCGCTGCACGCGACGTTGGACGAGGCGCTCGCCGCCGCTCGGTAGGGGAGCCCGCACACGTCGCCCGCGGGTCGCGGGCGACGGTGTTCGCGGTCCACTGTGGACTCCGGCTGCCCTCGTTTCCCATTGTCGGCGGTGGTGGAACCGGATAACGTCCTCACCAGGCACGGCACTCACGGGCGCTCCGCGGGTCGGGCGACGGGCGCGCACCCGATCGGCCCACCCCGGACGACCGCGGCGAGGGACCGGGTGGTGGGGATGCGGATCGCGATGGTGGCGGCCTCCTGGGAGGTCGACGCCGACGAGCGCCGCACGCACATCTCCGAGTTGTCCCACGGTCTGGCCCTCAGCGGCCACCAGGTGACCCTCTACGCCCGCCGCGACTCGCTCGACCCCCTCCGCCGCGGCCCTCCACGCCTGGTCCGCGTGCCGGCGGGTCCCGCCACCAGGCTGTCCGAGGCGGAACTGCTCCCCCACCTCGACGAGTTCGCCGCCAACCTCGACAAGCACTGGAGCAGGCACCCGCCGGACGTCGCGCACCTGCACTCGTGGACCTCCGGGCTGGCCGTGCGGGCACTGGACATCCCGGTGGTGCAGTCGTTCCACGGCCTCCGCGCCACCCGGCAGCGCCCGTCCGGCGGTGTGCGCGGGCTGGTGGAGATCGAACGCCTCGTCGGCCTGGCCGCCGACCACGTGATCGCCACCAACGACGAGGAGCGGTCCGCCCTCGCGTTCCTCGGGATCCCCCGCGACCGCATGACGCTCGCGACGACGGGCGTGGACGTCGAGCACTTCCGGCCGGAGGGCGCGACCTGGACGCGGGGGCAGGAGCACCGACTGCTCGGCCTCGGCGACGTGGAACCGCACAGCGGCTTCTACTCCACCATCGGCGCCCTCCCCCGGATCCCGAACGCCGAACTCCTGATCACCGGGCGGATCCGGCACGCCGTGTCGCGCGACGGCCCCGAGGTGACCAGGCTGCTGCGGCACGCGCGGGACCTCGGCGTCGCCGACCGCGTGCGCTTCACCGGTCCGGTGGGCCGCGCGGACCTGCCCGCGCTGCTGCGCTCGGCGGACGTGGTGGTGCGCGTGCCGTCCCACGACCCGCTCGGCACGCCCGCGTTGCGCGCCATGGCGTGCGGTGTCCCGGTGGTCGCGTCCGCCGTCGGCGCGCTGCGGGATCTCGTCGTGGACGCGTCGACCGGGCTGCTGGTGCCACCCCGTGCGCCGACCGTGCTCGGGCGCGCGCTGCGGGACCTGCTCGCCGACCGGACCCGGCGGGACCTCTTCTCGGTCGCGGCGCTGGACCGGGTGCGGGCGGGCTACTCGTGGGCCAGGGTGGTCGGCAACACCGTGGAGGCCTACCGGAAGGCGATCACCGCCGGTTCGCGCAGGCGTGGAGCCGAGACAGACAGCAGGTGAGGGGCTCAACCCGCGGTCGGAACGGCATCCACCTCCAGTGCCCTCAGCGCCGTGGCCGTGTCGGGGTAGACGCGGACGACGGAGTCGATCATCGTCACCTGGAGCGGCCTGAGCACGCAGGACCGGTCGGCGGCCACCGCGAACCCGACACCCGTGCGGGCGGTCCGCTCGACCGTGTCGACCAGGATCGCGATCCCGCTGGACCCGAAGAAGTCGATCTCGGTCAGGTCCAGCACCAGCGCGGACGGCCGGTGCTCCAGCAGGGTGCGCAGGGTCTCCCGGATCGACACGCACGTGGTCATGTC
This sequence comes from Umezawaea sp., assembly GCA_035559015.1. Taxonomy (GTDB): domain Bacteria; phylum Actinomycetota; class Actinomycetes; order Mycobacteriales; family Pseudonocardiaceae; genus Umezawaea. The sequence continues at coordinate 6,321 of DATMCA010001773.1, forward strand.
GACCTCGCCCGCGACGCAGACGACCGAGATCTCACCGTGCATAGTGAAGTCGATGGTGATCTGCTCCTCCGGCGACCGGTACTCCCCCACTGCGCGCTCTCCTCGACTCGATCGACCAGGCCGGAACCCGCACGGCCGGTGCTGGAGACGCGGAACGGGCCGCGATCCCACCGTACTCACCCGGCGTTCCCGGAAGCAATCGGGTGGGCATCGGCGTTCGGGGGATCCTTTGTGCACCAGCATGTGCAGCAGCACGATCGGTCTGGTGGGAGCGCCTCCCAGGCCGGTCGACCACGACCTCAGAGCGCCGCGTCGCCCGGCCTCGCCCACCGGGCGAGCAGCACCGTCGCGTCGTCCAGCAGTTCACCCTTCCGGTGCCGGAGCACGGCGCGGACCAGGCGTCGAGCCGCCTCGGGCGGCGGTCGACCGGCCTCCACCTCGCGTTCGAGGAGGTCGACCAGCCGCGCCTCGCCGAACCACTCGCCGCGGTCGTCGCGCGCTTCCGTGACACCGTCGGTGTGCAGCACCACCCAGTCGCCGGGCCGGAGGAACTCCTCGGCGACCACGAGCGAGCCGGGCCGTTGCCCGAACGGCACCCGGTGGCCACCGATCAGGCTCCTGATCACCTTGCCGGACCTCAGCAGCAGCGGCTGCGGGTGGCCCGCGTTCAGGTAGCGCAACCGGCCGGACGTCACGTCCAGCTCGGCCAGCACCCCGGTCGCCGCCGCGTCTCCGAGGAACTGGTCCGCGATGGCGCGGTCGACGGCCGCCGCCTGCTCCACCAGCGACTCCCCGGCGTGCCGGGCACCCCGGTACCCGGCCAGGCCCGCCGCGGCGACGAACCCGCTCGTCGTGGTGCGGCCCGCCGCGTCGAAGATCGCCAGCGCCGCCGTCGTCTCCGACAGGGCGTAGTCGAACGCGTCGCCGCCCACCTCGGCACCCGGCTCCACCAGGCCGGACAGCACGAACGGGCCGACACCCGCGGTGAGCGGCGGCAACATGCCCCGCACCAGCTCGTCCGCGGCGGACCTCGGCGCGCCCCGGCGAACGGCGTCCAGCCCGTCGCCGTACTTCGCCATCGCGACCACGAGGTGGCCGATCAGGGCGGCGATCCACCGGCACTGGGCCCGCAGCGTCCGGTCGTCGACGTCCGTCGGGTCGGACGGCGTGAGTCCGACGACCCCGAGCCGCTCGACCCCGTCGAGCAGGGGCAGCCACAGCGTCCGCTTCCCGCGCTTCTCCGACGACGCGGTCCGCATCGACCGGAACACCATGCCCGGCACCGTCGTGTCCACCCCGAGCGGCTGCCGGTACGCGCCCCCGACCCCCGTCAGCGGCACCAGGAACCGCTGGGCGTGGTCGACCAGGTAGACCTCCGACCCCAGGCCGGCGACGCGGCAGGCGGCCTCCACGACGGCGGGCAGCCGTTCGGGTGGCGCCAGGTACACGCCGTCGAGCAGGCCCACCAGCGCCGCCAGCGGACCGCTGCTCGGCCCCAGGTCGTCCTCGGCGTGGTTGTAGGGCACGCGGTGCGGCCACGTCAGCTCGTCCAGCCGCTCGTTGACCGCGTGGGCGAGCACGTCGCACTGGTTGGCGGGCAACGGCATCATCCCGTGCAGGTACGCCTCCACCTCGGTCAGCCCGACCTCGCCGCCCAGCGAGAAGTACCTGATCCACAGCTGTTCCAGGGTCAGGTCCGCCCGGCGGAGCGACGCCGTGAGCGCACGGCGCTGCACCTCCAGCCGACGGTCCGCGTCCACGGGTCAGCTTCCCGCCTCGGAGGTGGTGCGCAAGAGGGACTTCGCCATGTCGCGCAACGTCTTGCGCTGTCGCCGGGCCAGGTCGGTCAACGCCGCGAACGCGGTGTCCTCGTCGGCTCCCTGGCGCGCCATCAGCACGCCCTTGGCCATGGCGATCAGGTCGCGGCTGCGGAACGCCTGCCGCAGCTCGTCCCCGACCCGTTGCGCCACTTCCAGGGTGCGCACGTTGGCCACCAGCACGGCGGCCTGCGCGGCGAACAGCGTCAGCAGGTGCTCGTCCCGCTCGCCGTAGGCGTTCGGCGGCCCCGCGTAGACCTTGATGGCGCCCAGGACGCCGTCGTCGGTCACCAGCGGCGCGCTCAGCGAGGCCCTCATGCCCAGCAGCAGGGCGCCGCTGGTCCACCGCGGCCAGCGCTGCTCGTTGTCCAGGTCGTCGACGCGCACCAGCGTCCGGGTCTCCCACGCCGTCAGGCACGGACCCTCGTCCAGCTCGTACTGGAGGGCGTCCGCGCGCAGCACCACCGCGTCCGTCGCCGAAGCGGTGGTCCGGTGCCCCTTCGGGTCGACCAGCGACACCCCCGCCCCGATCGTGCCGGGGATCGCGTCCTTCGCCAGGGAGGTCACGAGGCCCAGCACCGTGCCCAGGGTTTCGTGCGACAGCAGCAGACCCCACATCCGCGCGGTCACGGCCGCCAGCTCATCGGCCAACGGCAGGTCTTCGTTCATCGGGTTCCCCCCGCCGTCCGTCGTCCTTCCGTTCGTGCCTTGGAAGCTACCCGAGCCGGAGCAGGCGAAACAGCCCTCGACTAGTCGACCCGGTGCGGCGCGAGGAGCAGCGTGCCGAGGCCCGTCACCTTCAGCACCCGCGCCAGGAACGGCGGGACGAGGTCGAGCACTACGGTGTTGCCGTGCTTGAGCCCGGCCTTGTACGCCGCGACGAAGGCGCTGAGGCCGCTGGAGTCGACGAACGTCAGCCCGCTCAGGTCGAGCACCACGTCGGCGTCGGCCGCGGCGGCGAGCAGGACGCCCTCGAACTCGCCCGAGGTGGTGATCGTGAGGACGCCGACCGGTGCGACGACCACCCGTCGCGATTCGCGTTCGACGGTCCAGGACAACTCGTTCACGATGTGGTTTCCCGTTGCAGGACCAGGCCGTCGGCCCAGTACCGGACCACGAGCCCGTGCGCGGCCGGGAAGTCGTGCAGCGTCGCGGCGAGCACGTCCCCGAGTTCGGCGGCCAACCGGGGGTCGGCGCCCCTCGCGGTCAGCAGCCGGTCGATCCACGCCGCCGTGTCCGGGATCGGCCGCGGGTCGCCGGTGAGCAGCGTGGCCGACACGGCGTGCAGCGCCTGGTGCAGGACTTCCCCGCAGGCGGCGGAGAACAGCTTGCGCGCCAACGAGTCGTCCGGGGACGCGACGGCCGTCGCCGACCACCGTCCTCTGAGGACTTCCACGAGGCGTTGGTGGCCGAGTTCGATCGCGGACTGCTCCGCCAGGGCCTCCCTCGGCAGCGGAGCGGCCCTGGGCACCACGGCGGGCAGGCCGTCCAGCAGCGCCACGGCGCCGTGCGCGTCCGGCGCCCACGCGGTCGCGCCGAGCGCCAGCGCCCTGGTGGGGTCCGGGCCGAACGCCGATCCGCCGACCACCACGGGGATGCCCGCCGTGGTGCTCGCCTCGATGAACCGCCGGGTCGTGGGCAGCGCGCCGAGCACCGAGCAGCTCACCGCGGTCGCGTCCGGGCCGACGTCGTGCAGGCACTGGCTGAGCCGGGCGGGTGACGTGCTCGCGCCCAGCAGCACGGTGTTCCAGCCGTGCAGGCGCATCGCGGAGCTGATGATCAGCGCGGGCAGCGCGTGCCACTCGCGTTCGGCGCAGGCGACCACGACCTTGCCCCGCGTGACCGGGGTCCGTTCGGCGAACCGCGCGACGACCTCGGTCGCCGAGACCGCGACGGCCGTCGCGGCGTGCTCCTTGGCGATCGACCACTCACCGCGCTGCCACCGCTCGCCCACCGTCCGCTGGCCCGCGGCGATGACGTCGACCAGCACCGCGAGCGGGTCCTCGCCCGCCTCCAGCAGTTCCCGCACCAACGACGTGGCGGCGCGTCCGTCCACAGCGGACAACGCCCGGTCGAAACCGGCGACGGCCCCGTCCACCCGGATCACCTCTCGCAGGACACCGCGAGCAGGGCGATGTCGTCGTGGGCCCGGCCGTCGAGGTACTCGACGACGCTCCGCTCCACGGCCTCGCACAGCGCCACCGGACCCGCGCCCGCGTAGTCCGGCAGCAGACCGAGCAGCCGGTCCATGCCGTAGAAGCCGTCGGACCCCCTGGCCTCGTCCACGCCGTCGGTGAACATCAGCATCGTGTCGCCCGCCTCGATGCGGACCCGCACCTCGGTGTAGTCGACGTCCGGCACCACGCCCGCGGCGATGCCCGCCACCTCGACCTGGTCCACCACGCCGTCGGAGTGCACGACGATAGGGGCCGGGTGGCCCGCCACGGCGATGTCGACCTCGGCGGAACTCCCGTCCGGGGACGGGTGGAACCGCGCGCACACCACCGTGACGAAGCGGGAGGAGTCGTTCTCGCACAGGACGTTGTTCAACGCCTTGAGCACGGCTGACGGCCTGCGGTCGAAGTACGCGGCCATCCGGATGCTCTGCCGGGCCCGACCGGTCAGCACGGCGGCCTCGACGCCCTTGCCGCACACGTCGCCCAGCACCAGCAGCCAGTCGTCCGCCGAGCCGTGGATGTCGTAGAAGTCGCCGCCGATGTCCAGGTGCTCCGCCGCCGGGCGGAACCGGGCCGAGACGCGCGCGCCGGGGATGGCGGGCAGGTCCGGCGGCCGGAGGCTGGCCTGGAGGATCGAGGCGACCCGGCCGCGCTCCTCGTAGAGCCGGGCGGAGTCCAGCGCGATCGACGCCTGGCTCGCGATCTGGCCGGCGAACTCGACGTCGTCGTCCGGGAAGCCCCGACCCGCGCCGCGGATCATGACGAGCGTGCCGATCGTGCTGCCCCGCGCCGTCAGCGCCAGGCTGAGCACGTCCGCGGGCCGCAGCCCGACGGCCTCGTCGCGCAGCCGCGGGTGCGGGATCATCGTGTCCAGGCCCTCGGTGC
>DATMCA010001774.1:0-2615 GCA_035559015.1 Umezawaea sp.
GTGACGTCACCACCGCCGGACTCACCGATCCCGGACACCCGTTGCTGGCCGCGGCACTCGCGGTGGCCGGTGAGGACGAGTGGCTGATGACCGGTCGGCTCTCGGTGCAGTCGCACCCGTGGTTGGCCGATCACGTCGTCAACGGCGTGGTCCTGGTGCCGGGGACGGCGTTCGTGGAGTTGGCGATCCGGGCGGGCGACGAGGTCGGGTGCGACCTGGTCGAGGAACTCACCGTCGAAGCGCCCCTGGTGCTGCCCACCCGCGGCGGGCTGGCCGTCCAGGTTCGCCTGGGGAGGGCCGACGGTTCCGGCCGTCGGCAGATCGCCGTGCACTCCCGGTCCGATGACGCGCCCGAGGGGCACCCGTGGACTCGCCACGTTTCGGGTGTGCTGGGTGTCGAACGCGCGCCCGTTCCCGCGGCGGACGTGGACGTCTGGCCGCCGGCGGGTGCGGAACGGATCGGCACCGACGACTTCTACACCGACCTGCTCGGACTCGGCTTCCGGTACGGGCCGGTGTTCCAGGGCCTGCGTGCCGCGTGGCGCGTCGGTGACGAGGTGTGCGCCGAGATCGCGCTGCCCGAACCGGCGAGGTCGCGGGCGGGCGACTTCGGCCTGCACCCCGCGCTGTTCGACGCCGCGCTGCACGCCGTGTGGCTGGGACCGGTCGACCCCGCCGAGGGGTCCGGACTCGTGCCGTTCCTGTGGACCGGCGTCACCCTGCGCACCTCCGGTGCCGGCGCGTTGCGGGTTCGGGTGCGCCGCACCGGCAACGGGGTCGTGTCGCTGACCGCCACCGACGACGCGGGCACAACCGTGATCGGCGTGGAGTCGCTGGTGCTGCGTCCCGTGCCGGACGCCGCGCTCATCGCCGCGACCCGTGCCGTCGACGACGATCTGTTCGAGGTGGTCTGGCAGGACGTGCCCGAACCGTCGCACGGGATCGCCGACGTCGTGGTGCTCGGTGGTGATCACGCCGACCTGACCTCGTTGACCGCGGCCGTGGACGAGTGCTTCGCGGTCCCCGACGTGGTCGTCGCGCGCTGCCCGGAACTGCTCGACCTGCCGCTCCCGGAGCGGACCAGGGTGCTGCTGGGACACGTGCTCGGGCTGGTCCGACGGTGGCTGTCCGAGGGGCGCTGGGACGACTCCCGGCTCGTGATGGCTACCACGGGAGCGCTGGCGGGTCACGCCGACCAGGCGGCCGTGTGGGGGCTGGTGCGGTCGGCGCAGGCGGAGAACCCCGGCCGGTTCGTGCTCGCGGACCTGGACGACGACCCCCGATCGCTGGCCGCGCTGCACGGCGCTCTCGGCCTCGACGAACCGCAGCTGTCGATCCACGGCGGCGTCGTGTCGGTTCCCCGGCTCGCACGGGCCACGACGTCCGATCCGGTGGTGCCCGCGTTCGGTGCGGGGACGGTGCTGGTGACGGGTGCGTCGGGGGTGCTGGGCGGTGTGGTGGCCCGTCACCTCGTCGCGGCGCACGGTGTTCGTGATCTGCTCCTGGTGAGCCGTCGTGGTGGCGACGCGCCGGGAGCGGACGAGCTGACGGCCGAACTGGCCGCCTCCGGTGCCGTGGTCGCCTGGGCGGCCTGTGACGCGGCGGATCGCGAGTCCCTCGCCGACCTGCTCCGAGGGCGGGCGTTGTCGGCGGTCGTGCACGTCGCCGGTGTGCTGGACGACGGCGTCGTCTCGTCGTTGACCCCGGAGCGCCTCGACGCGGTGCTGCGCCCCAAGGTCGACGCCGCGTGGCACCTGCACGAGCTGACCGTGGACCTTGACCTGTCGGCGTTCGTGGTGTTCTCGTCGGTGGCCGGTGTGCTGGGTACGCCGGGGCAGGGCAACTACGCTGCCGCGAACTCCTTCCTGGACGCGCTCGCCGTCCACCGCCGCTCACTCGGGCTGCCCGCCACGTCCCTGGCGTGGGGCCTGTGGGAAACCGGCATGGCCACCACGCTCGACCAGACCGACCTGCTGCGGATGGCGCGCACCGGTCTGGCGCCCATCCCGGTGCACGACGGGCTCAGGCTGTTCGACGCCGCCCTCGAACTCGACCGCGCCGTGTCCGCGCCGGTCAAGCTCGACCTCGTGGCGCTGCGCGACCTCGGACCGGAGATCCCGTCGATGCTGCGCGGGCTCGTGCGCGGTCCGGTGCGGCGTGCGGTGAGCGTCGGCGCGCGCGTGGCGGGCGGTGAGACCGAGCTGTCGCGCAGGTTGGCGGCGCTGCCGGAGTCCGGTTGGGACTCGGTGCTCGCCGAACTCGTGCGCACGCAGGTCGCGGGCGTGCTCGGGCACGACAACCCCGGATCGATCGCACCCGAGCGCGCGTTCAAGGACATCGGCTTCGACTCGTTGACGTCGATCGAGCTGCGCAACCGCATCGGCGCCGTCAGCGGGCTCAGGCTTCCCCCGACCCTGGTGTTCGACCACCCGACCCCGGCCGCGCTGGCACGGTTCCTGCGCGCCGAGGTCGACGGCGCTGTCTCGCCGCGCACCGCTGTCGTGGCATCCGCTTCGGCGCGGGTGGACGAGCCGATCGCGATCATCGGGATGAGTTGTCGTTTTCCTGGTGGGGTGCGGTCGCCGGAGGACCTGTGGGGTTTGGTGTCGGGTGGT
>DATMCA010001775.1:0-7536 GCA_035559015.1 Umezawaea sp.
CGTGGCGGTTCGGTGGGGTCCGGTGGGTGTAGTGGCCTGGCGGGAGCGGCGGTCCGATGGGTAGGTGGGCGTGGCGACCCGGTGGGCTGGTGAGGTGGCGGTGGAAGGCGGGGGCTCAGTAGGTCTGGGTCGCTGCGGGTCCTCGGGCTCTCAGGTCCTTGGTTTCGCGGGCAGTCGGGCAGTGTGGTGTGGGATGCGCAGTGCGGTGCGAGCACGGCGCGGCGGTGTCCGCACCGCCGCGGGGGCGGTGCGGTGCGACTGGCAGGTGCGGGCAGCACAGTGCAGTGCGGGTACGGCGGCGCGGTGCCCGCACCGCTGTGTGGCCGGTGTGGTGTGGGCAGTGCAGTGCCCGCACCACACTGCGGCCGGTGTGGTGCGGTACGGCCAGTGCGGTACGGCCAGTGCGGTACGGCCAGTGCGGTACGGCCAGTGCGGTGCGGGCTATGCAGTGCTGTGTGGGCAGTGCTGTGTGGGTGGTGCTGTGTGGGTGGTGCGGTGGGTCAGCGCTTGGCTAGTGCGTCCAGGACGGCCTGGGCGGACGGCGGGACGGTGGCCAGGGGGGACAGGGTGTGGGCGACGGCGTCTAGGGTTTTCAGGCCGTCGCCGGTGATGAGCAGGACGGTTTCGGCGTCGGGGTCGAGTTTGCCGGTTTCGACCAGCTTCTTCGTGGTCGCGACGGTTACGCCGCCCGCGGTCTCGGCGAAGATGCCCTCGGTCCTGGCCAGCAGGCGGATGCCCTCGACGACCTCTTCGTCGGTGACGTCCTCGATGGCGCCGCCGGTGCGGCGCACCGCGTCCAGCACGTACGGGCCGTCGGCGGGGGCGCCGATCGCCAGGGAGCGGGCGATGGTGTCCGGGCGGACGGGGCGGACCACGTCGTGGCCTTCCTTGAACGCGGCGGACACGGGGGAGCAGCCGGTGGCCTGGGCGCCGAACACTTTGTACGGGGTCTGCTCGACCAGGCCGAGTTCGCCGAACTCGCGGAAAGCCTTGTCCACCTTGGTGAGCTGAGAACCGGACGCGATCGGCACGACGATCTGGTCGGGCAGGCGCCAGCCGAGCTGCTCGGCGACCTCGTAGCCCAGGGTCTTGGAGCCCTCGGCGTAGTACGGGCGGACGTTGACGTTCACGAACGCCCAGTCCTCGTGCTCCGCGGCCAGTTCCTGGGCCAGGCGGTTCACGTCGTCGTAGTTGCCGTCGACGGCGATCAGTGCGCCGTCGTACACGGCGGTCATGAGGATCTTGGCCTGCTCCAGGGAGGAGGGCACGAGCACGACCGACTCCCAGCCCGCGCGGGCCGCGGCGGCGGCGACGGCGTTCGCCAGGTTGCCGGTGGAGGGGCAGGCGAGGACCTTGAAGCCGAGTTCGCGGGCGGCGGCGAGGGCCACGCCGACCACGCGGTCCTTGAACGAGTGCGTGGGGTTGCCGGTGTCGTCCTTCACCCACACCTTGCGCAGGCCGAGAGCCTTCGCGAGCCGGTCGGCCTGCACGAGGCGCGTGCCGCCGGGCTCGGTGTTCGGGTGGGACTGGACGTTCGACGGAACGGGGAGGAGGCCGCGGTAGCGCCAGATCGACCGGGGGCCCGCCTCGATGTCCTCGCGGCGGATCCTGCCGAAGTCGTAGGCCACTTCCAGCGGCCCGAAACACTCGATGCACGCGTACTCGGCGGCGAGGGGGGTTTCGTGGCCGCATTCGCGACACGAGAGCGCGCGGGCGGGGCCGAGGTCGAACGAGGTGCTCGTGGGCACACTGACAGCAGTCATCGCGAGGTAACTCCTCATCTGTCCCGCAGCGCGGGTCGGAATTGGCACCATGACCGTCGAGCGCCCGCACGCGTGCGAGTACCTGACGATCGGGTTGCCGGGGCTTCTTCGGGCCGATCCCTCTGCCCCTCTGGATGAGCGGTATTCAGTTGTGACCCTCAAGTTACGGCACCCTCCCGCCCCTCGACCACCGGTGTCCACACTTCGGGAGTCGGCGGACCGTGGGAGGATTCGCGCCGTGAGCGCTGCCGCTGTAGCCCCGGATCCGTTGCAACTCATCGTCGGCGACGAGGAACTGCTGGTGGAACGGGCGATCCGCGCGGCCCTGGACGCGGCCCGCGCCATCGACGCCCAAGCCGACCTGACCCGCGTCCGGGTGACTGACCTCACCCCTCCCGAGCTGGCCGAACTGGTCAGCCCCTCGCTGTTCGCCGAGGGGCGGGTCATCGCGCTGGAGGCCGCGCAGGAGGCGGGCAAGGAGGTCGCCGACACGGTCATCGCCTACGCCAAGGCCCCCGCCGACGGCATCACGCTGGTCGTCGTGCACTCCGGTGGCGGGCGCAGCAAGGCGGCCAAGGAGCTGCCCGCGGCGTTGAAGAAGGCCGGGGCAGTGCTGATCGAGTGCCCGAAGATCACCAAGGCCGCCGAGCGCGAAGCGTTCGTGCGCAACGAGGTCCGCGCCGCGGGCGGGAAGATCGATCCCGAGGGCGTCTCGGTGCTGATCGACTCCGTCGGCACCGACCTGCGCGAGCTGGCCGCCGCCGCGTCGCAGTTGGTGGCGGACAGCGGCGGGAAGATCAACGCCGACGAGGTGCGGCGGTACCACCGCGGGCGCGCCGAGGTGACCGGGTTCGCCGTCGCCGAGAAGGCCGTGGCGGGGGACCGGGCCGGGGCGCTGGAGGCGTTGCGGTGGGCGATGCAGCTCGGGGTGCCGCACGTGCTGGTCGCGGACGCGTTGGCGGACTCGGTGCGGACCATCGCGCGGGTGTCGGCCGCGGGCCGGGCGGATCCGTTCCAGTTGGCGGGGTCGCTGGGGATGCCGCCGTGGAAGGTGAAGAAAGCGCAGGGGCAGGCGCGGGGCTGGGATTCCCCCGGATTGGCCGAGGCGATGTCGGTGGTCGCGTTGTTGAACGCCGACGTGAAAGGCGTGGCCGCCGACGCGGATTACGCGTTGGAAAGGGCCGTGCTGCGAATCGTCGCCGTGCGCGGTCGGCGTTGACGATTCATTCGTGGAATTCACGGAAAGCGGTCGGGTGGCGTACGGGCCACCCGACCGCTATTCACGCCGTGGTCGTCAGCCGCAGGGAAGAGTCGCGGTGGCGGTGGTGTACGGGCTGAAGCCCGCGCTGTCGTACTGGACCTTGAGGGATTCGGTGAAGCTGAAGCCGCAGCCGGGGTGCGAGTAGATGTACCTCGACCAGATGGTCTGCTGGGCACCCGCGGCGAGGGTGTACGTCCCGCTGTCGTCGTGCTCCTCGGTCCACGGGGACTTGATGTCGAGGTCCCAGGTCACGGTGCGCGCGCTGGTCGCGGTGTTGATGATGCCCAGGTAGCCACGCGTGGAGCACGTGCTGGTGCAGGCCCAGCTGAAGCAGGCCTGGTAGCGGATCTTGCCCCAGCTGAGGGTGGCTCCGCACTTCGAGCCGTTGGCCGCCGTCGAGAAGTCCGGTGCGTCGGCCGGGGCCTCGACGCGCACGGACGTGGCGGTGGGTTCCCGGTGGTCCGTGGGCGCCGCGGTCGCGGCGGAGGTGAAGCCGAGAACGGTGATCACGCAGACGCAGAGGACAGCAAGGAGTTTTGCCAATTGTCGCATTTCCAGCCCCCAGGCAGGATCGATGGACGATTCGCGGGAAACGCTACTCGGTTCCTATTCGGGTGACTATCGACTGAATGGCTGCGTCAACATCCGGACGTTTGTCGCACGTGTTTATTCGTTTGATGAGGGGGACATCGGATCGATGTCCTTGTTTTGTCCATGAAGTGTGGAGAGTGCTACTCCGGAGCAAAACGCCGAGAGGGCGCCACCCCTGTGCGGGGTGACGCCCTCTCGGGAAAGACTCGATCGCCGCGCGGTCGAAGCCTCAGAGCTGGTTGGCGCGCTTCGCCAGGGCCGACTTCTTGTTGGCGGCCTGGTTGGCGTGGATGACGCCCTTGGTCGCGGCCTTGTCGAGCTTGCGGGACACGTCCTGCAGGAGCGCGGTGGCCTTGTCCTTGTCGCCGGCGTCGGCGGCCTCGCGGAACTTGCGCACCGCGGTCTTCAGGGAAGACTTGACGGACTTGTTCCGCAGCCGAGCCTTCTCGTTGGGCTTGATCCGCTTGAGCTGGGACTTGATGTTGGCCATGCTGACGCCCTCATTCTCTTACGTTTGGGGTGTACCGCGTTGGTCGTTCGGCCCTGCCGGTGAGGGCAGGTTTCCTCCAGTGCGGAATGCCACGCGGGTACGGCCAGCAAGACTAGCAGCAGGTCACCGACCAGCAGGAATCGGGCTGGTCAGCGGACCGTGAACGGTGCCTTGGCGGCCCCGACCACGACCTCGTAGAGGCCCTTCTCGACCTCGCGCCTGCCATCGCCGTCCACGTCGCCGACGGTCAGGGCCAAGCGTGGCACGTCGAAGACAACCTCCACCGCCTTCTGCTCACCCGCCTTGAGCGCAACCCTGGTGAAGCCGACCAGGCGCTTGTCCGGCACGAGCACCCTGCTGACCGGCTGGTGGACGTACACCGGCACGACGGTGGTGCCGTCGCGAGAGCCGGTGTTGGTCACCGTGACCTGCACCTTCACCTCGCCGCGGTCGTCCACCTCGGGGGTCGCCGTGGGCGCCGAAGTGGTGAACGTCGTATAGGAGAGGCCGTGGCCGAAGGCGTAGGCCGGGGTGTACTTGGAGGCCGCGCTGGTGTTGGCGCCGGGCAGTTGGTCGTAGGACAGGGGCAGGTCGCCGACCGAGTTGGGCCACGAGACGGCGAGCCTGCCGCTGGGGTTGACCGCGCCGAACAGGACGTCGGCGATGCCGCTGCCGCCTTCCGCGCCGGGCAACCAGCCCGCCACCAGGGCGTTGGCGTCCGCGACCGTGCCCAGGACGCTGGGACGGCCGGTCAGCAGCACCACGACCACGGGTTTGCCGGTCGCCTGGAGGGCGTCGACCTGGGCCTGCTGCTGGGCGGTGAGGGACGGGTCCTCGGTGTCGGCCGGGCCTTCGGCGCCGGGCTTCTCGCCGAGGACGACGACGACCGCGTCGGCGTCGGACGCCTGGGCGACCGCGTCGGCGGTGGCGGGCGCGTGGACGACGTTCGTGCCCGGAGCGGCCGCGCGGAGTCCTTCGAGGACGGTGGTGGTCTCGGGGGCGTCGAAGCCGTCCGGGACGCCCTGCCACTCGACGGTCCAGCCGCCGAGCTGGCGCACGGCGTCGTCGGCGGTGTCACCGGTGACGACGAGCTTGCGGGCGCCGGTGGACAGCGGCAGGACGCCGTCGTTGCGCAGCAGCACCGCGCCCTCGGCGGCGGCCCGGCGGGCCAGGTCGCGGTCGGCGCCGTTCACGATGCCGTCCGCCTTGGACGCGTCGACGTACGGCTTCTCGAACAGGCCGAGGTCGAACTTCAGCCTGAGGATCCGCTTGACGGCCTGGTCGATCCGCTGGCGGCTGACCTTGCCGGCGCGGACGTCGTCCAGCAGCCCCTTGGTGAACGCGGCCGCGTTGCTGGGCTCCATGGCCATGTCGACGCCCGCGTTGATCGACATCGCGATCGCCTCGGGGTAGTCGGCGGCCACGTGGTAGCGGTCGACGAGGTACTTGATGTCCTGCCAGTCGGTGACGGCGACGCCCTTGAAACCCATGCGTTCGCGGAGCTGTGTGGTGAGCATGTACTTCGAGGCGTGCACCGGAGTGCCGTTGATCGACCCGGAGTTGATCATCACGGTCTTCACGCCCGCGTCGAACTGCTGCTGGAACGGCGGCAGCACGGTGTCCTGCAACTGTCGGATCGGGATGAAGGCGGGCGCGCGGTCGTGGCCGTTGAACGGCTCCGAGTAGCCCGCGAAGTGCTTGGCGGTGGCGGTGAGGGACGCGGTGCCCTGCGCCGGACCCTGCTGGCCCCGCACGTTGGCCGCGGCCAACGCCCCGGTCAGCGTCGGGTCCTCGCTGTACGTCTCGTAGAACCGGCCCCACCGGCTGTCGCGCGCGATGTCCGACAGCGGCGCGAAGTTCCAGAACACGCCTGTCGCGCGCATGGCCCGGCCGGTCGACTCCCCGAGCCGCCTCTGGAGTTCGGGGTCCCAGGTGGCGCCGAGGCCGATCTGGTGCGGGAAGATCGTGGCGGCGACCAGGTTGTTGTGGCCGTGCACGCCGTCCGCGCCGTAGATGACCGGGATGCGCAACCTGTTGTGCTCCAACGCGTAGCGCTGGATGTCGTTGTTCATCTCGGCCCACGCCCTCGCCGTGTTCACCACCGGCGCGTCGCCGCCGCCGGAGAGGATCGACCCCGCTCCGGCGTCGACCAGCACCGCCTTGAGGCAGCTCTCGACGAGCGGACCGTTGGCGTTGTCGCAGTCGCCGCGCAGCTTGCCCACGCGGATCTGCACCATCTGCCCGACCTTCTCCTCCGGCGTCATGCGCCGGAGGAGGTCGTCGACGCGCCGGTCGACCGGCGCGCCTGCGTCCAGGTAGAGCGGTCTGCCGTGGCCCGTCGTCACGTCGGGTTCGGCGAGCCCGTCGGCCTGTGCGGCCGTCGCGGTGAGAGCTATCGCCGCGAGCGCGCCCACGACGGTGCGCTTCCGGATGTGGATCACCAATTACCTCCAGCGGTCGCTGCGCCCGACCTCACAGTCGTGGCGCGGCCACCGCTGGGTACAGAGCCGAACGGGCGGTTCCGGAACCGGTTCCGCGACTCTGCGCACATGCCCCGTTCACGTTCCTGAACTGCGTGTTCAGGGCGGTTCAGCCTGCTGAAACGTCCAGGATCCGGAAGGGGGCGCCGAGCGGGTCGCCCACCGTCGCGAAGCGACCGAAGGCGGAGTCGGTCGGCTCGCCGACGGCGATCCCGCCGAGTTCCACGACCCTCGTGACGGCGCTGTCCACGTCCGTCACGCCGAAGTAGGTCATCCAGTGCGGGGGGATGTCGGCGGGCACCTCGTCGGTCATCGCGTACGCGCCGCCGACCGCCCGGCCGTCCACCTTGAACCGCGTGTAGCCCAGTTCCGGCGCGCGCTCCACCTCGATCTCGAACACGTCGCGGTAGAACTCCGCCGCCCGGTCCAGGTCACGGGCCGCCAGTTCGTTCCACACCACCGCGCCCGGCTCGTTCACGACGTACGCGCCGATGTGCGTGCCCGCCTCCCAGAGCCCGAACGAGGCACCGGTCGAGTCCGCCGCGATCGCGCCGCGACCGGGACCCTCCATCTCGAACACCGGCACCAGCACGGTGCCGCCGTGCTCGGCCACCAGGTCCACCGACTCGTCCACGTCGTCCGTGGCCAGGAAAGTCGTCCACACCACGGAGAACAGCGCGTCGCGCGGCATCTCGCGGAGCCCGGCGACGGGTTTCCCGCGCAGCAGCGCCATCGTGTACCCGTCGGTCTCGTAGTCCCAGCCGAACAGCCCGCGGTAGAAGTCCGTGGTGGCCTTCAGGTCCGTCGTCAACTGCTCGACCCACGCGGGCGTGCCGTGCGCGTACGGCGTGGTCAGTTCGCTCATGGCCTGCCTCCCTCGATCACCCGCACAGTCTCGGTGGTGCGGACCGGCCGCGCGACCCGTGTGCGGATCGCGCGGCCCGGTCATTC
>DATMCA010001776.1:0-12327 GCA_035559015.1 Umezawaea sp.
CCGGCGCTGCGCACGTGCCTGGTCGACGGGACGGACCTGGCGTCCGCGACCGTGGCGGCGCTGGCGTGGCGGTTCGAGTCGGGCTCGGTGCTCGCCGTGCGGGACGACGCCGTGTGGGAGTCGACGTTCGTGCCCGGCCCCGCGTCGGGTCCGGCGACGCCGCCGACGCGGTGGCTGGTGCTCGGCGGCGTGGGCGTGTTCGGCCGGGCGTTCGCCGAAGCGGCGTTCGCGGCGGGCGCGGACCGCGTCATCGCCCTGGACACCGCCCGGCACACCGGACCGGACGAGCACGACGGCCGCTGGACGACCGTCGTCGGAGACGCCGCGGACCCGGTGGCGGTCGCCTCGGCGCTGGCGGAGCTGGGACCGGGCGCGGGTGTCGTGCACGCGGTCGGGCTGCCCGGCGCGACGGCGTTCGGGCCGCTGGCGGAGCTGACGGCCGCGCAGGTGGCCGAGCACCTGGCGGTGAAGCGGGACCCGACCGCCGTGGTCGCCGAGGTCGCCGCCGCCCACGGCGTCCGGGAGGTGCTGCTCGTGTCGAGCCTCGCGTCCGTCCTGGGTGGACTGGGCGGGTTCGGCTACGCGGCGGCCAACGGCTGGCTCGACGGCACGGCGCAGCGGCTGGACGGCCGTGACGGCGTGCGGTGGAGCGCGGTGGCGTGGGAGCACTGGCAGGAGGCGCAGCCCGACCCGCGCGACCCCCGCACCCGGTACGCGTTGGTGGGCAAGGAGTTGCGGGCGGCGATCGACGTGCTGCTGGCCCGCGGTCCCGAACCGGCGCTCGCGCTGTCGACGGTGGACCTGGCGACCCGTGCGGCCCGGCTGCGCACCGTCGCCGCGCAACCGCCGAAACCCGTTGCCCAGCCACGCAAGACCGCCACCCGGACGGCGAACCTGACGCCGATGCAGCGGGTCGTCGCCCGCACCTGGTCGGAGCTGCTCGGCATCGAGGACTTCGGGGTGCACGACAACTTCCTGGAGCTGGGCGGCAGCTCGCTGGGCTTCATGCAGACCGTCACCAAGCTGCGGCGGATCTTCGGCCTGGAGCTGTCGATGGTGGAGCTGTTCGAGACGCCGACCGTCGCCGCGCTGGCCACGCACCTGGAGGAGTTGGGCCTCTCCGCCGACCAGGCGGGTGTCGCCGCCCCGACACCGACCGCCGCACCGGCCGCGGCCCCCGTCGCGCCGACGCCCGCGGCGGTCCCGGTCCAGGGCTCGCCGGACGACGACGCGTCGCTGGTGGACCGCATCCAGGCCATGTCCGACGACGAGGTGCGGGCGCTGCTCGCCCAGTACGAGGGGCGGGAGGGCTGATGGAGCTGTCACCGGAACGCCGCAGGCTCCTGGAGCTGATCGGCGGTGGAACACCCGCTCCCACCCCGCCCGCGATCAGCCTGTTCTTCTTCGCCGCCGACCTGGACGACGAGCCGGAGGAGAAGTACGACCTGATCCTGCGCTGCTCGGAGTTGGCCGACCAGCTGGGGCTGCACGCGGTGTGGGTGCCCGAGCGGCACTTCGACGGGTTCGGCGCGCCCTACCCCCGGCCCGCCGTGCTGCTCGCCGCCATCGCCGCGCGCACCGAGCGGTTGCGGCTGCGGGCGGGCAGCGTCGTGCTGCCGCTGCACGACCCGCTGCTGGTGGCCGAGGAGTGGGGCGTGCTCAGCGCGTTGAGCCGCGGCCGGGCCGGGATCTCCCTGGCGTCGGGCTGGCACGCCCACGACTTCGTGCTGCGCCCGGAGGTGTTCGCGGACCGCAAGTCCGTCCTCGTCGAGCACTACCGGACGATGCGGCGGCTGTGGCGGGGCGAGGGGGTGAAGCGCGAGACGCCCGACGGCCGGGTGGTCGACGTGCGCGCCTACCCGCGGCCGAGGCAGGAGCCGCCGGTGTGGCTGACCAGCTCGTCCAACCCGGCGACCTGGCTGACCGCCGCCGAGCTGGGCGTCAACGTGCTGACCGCGCTGCTGGAGCAGAGCGTGGAGGACGTCGCCTCGAAGGTGGCGCTCTACCGCCAGGCGCTGGTGGCCGCCGGGCACCTCACCCGGCCGGAGGTGACGCTGATGCTGCACACCCACCTCGGGCCGGACGACGACACCGTGCGCGACCGGGTGCGGCAACCGCTGATGGACTACCTGTCGGCGCACCTGGACCTGTTCGCCAAGCAGGCGACGGCCGACCTCGGCGTCAACCCGGAGGACGTGACCGACGCCGACCGGCAGTTCCTGCTGGAGCACGGTTTCGCCCGCTACTACTCCTCCGCCGGGCTGTTCGGCACGCCGTCGACCTGTCTGTCCAGGGTGGACGAACTGGCCGCGGCGGGCGTGACGGAACTGGGGTGCCTGGTGGACTTCGGGCTACCCGCGGACCAGGTCCTGGACTGCGTGCGCGGCCTCGGTGAACTCCGGACGGCCCTCGCGGAACGGGGGTCGCCGTGACGCGGTCCATCGCGACGTTCCACGAGGGACGGCGGCTGCCCGAGGGCTCGGTGCCCTTCGGCGGGAACAGCCTCCAGCACGGCACGGCGGTGTTCGAGGGGATCCGCGGCTACGCGGGCGTCGACGGACCCGCCCTGTTCCGCCTGGACGACCACCTGGTCCGGCTGCTGGGCTCGGCCCGGCTCCTCGGGATCGAGCACCCCTACGACCTGGCCGACCTGCGCTCGCACGTGCTCACCGCGGCGGCGGCCGGGGCTGGTGACGTGTACGTGCGGCCGGTGCTGCTGACGGTGGACACCGTGCTCGGGGTCGACCTCCGCGCCCTGTCGTTCACGCTGATGACCGAGCTGTGGCCCGCGCCGGGCCGGGACGTGCGGCCGACCGGCGCGGCCCGGCTGACCGTGTCGCCGTGGCGGCGGCCGTCGGCGGCGTCGTTCCCGGTGCGCGCCAAGGCGACCGGCGGCTACGCCAACTCGGCGCTGGCCAGGACGGCGGCCGTGCGGGCGGGCTTCGACGACGCCGTGCAGCTCGACCCGGACTCGGGGCGGGTCGCGGAGGCGACGGTGGCCAACGTGTTCGTCGTGCGCGACGGGCGGATCCGCACCCCGTGGCTGGTGGACAGCGTGCTGGCGGGCATCACCAGGGCGTCGGTGCTCGCTCTCGCGGGTGGACTGGGACTAGCCGCCGAGGAGGGTCCGGTGACGGTGGACGACCTGCGCGCGGCCGACGAGGTGTTCCTCACCGGAACGGCCAGCGAGATCGTGCCGGTCGGAGTGGTCGACGACGTGGTCTACGGCGCCCGACCGGTCTGCGAGGCGCTGGCCGACGCGTTCCGCCGGGCCGTGACGGGGGCCGTCGACCACGGCTGGCTGACCCCCGTGCGAGCGGGGGCGTCGGCGTGACGACCTACCCGGCGGGTCCGCCGCTGGCCGACCCGGCGGAGCTGGCGGCCATCGAGGACGCCGTCCGGTGGGGTCGGGCGGACGCCTGGTGGCCCGCGCCGGACTCCGTGGTGCACGGCGGGTCCGCGCCCGACGATCCCGCCGTCGACCTGTGCGGGGACGACGGCGACCGGCCGATGGGAGTCCTGGGCCTGGTGTTCCCGGCGGCCCGAGCGGTCCGGGACGCGGCGGTGCGGGACGTGCGCGGCTTGGGGCTGCCGGGGCTGGCCCGCGCGGTCGGGGCCGCCGTGCCGCTCTCGGGCCTGCACGACGTGGTCGTGCGGGCCTTCGTCACCGACCTCCACGCCGCGCGCGTCGCCGGTCGGCTGGGCGCGGGCACACCGCAGGGGCGGTTCGCGGAGTTCTGCGCCGACCTCGCCACCCCCGCGGGCAGGCGGGCGGTCTGGGACCGCTACCCGGTGCTGGCCGGGCACGTGCGCGGGCTCTGCGGCCGGTGGCACCGGGCCGTGGTCGAACTGGCCGGGCGGCTCGCGGCGGACCGGCCGGGCTCCGGCGAGTTGCGGAGCCTCAAGCTTGGTGCGGGCGACGGGCACCGCGGCGGGCGCGGGGTGGCGATCGCCGGGTTCGAGGACGGCGAGGTGGTCTACAAGCCCCGACCGGCCGACGCGGACCGCGCGTTCGCCGCGCTGGTCGAGTGGTTCAACGCCACCGGCCCGCCGCTGGAGCTGAGCTGCCCCGCCGTGCGACCCCGAGCCGGGTACGCGTGGGTGGAGTTCGTCGAGCACCGCGCGGGCGCCGATCCGCGGGCCTACCACCGGCGGGCGGGCGCGTTGCTGGCGTTGCTGTACGCGGTGCTGGGAACGGACATGCACCAGGAGAACGTCATCGCGCGCGGCGACGAGCCGGTGCCGGTCGACCTGGAAGCCCTGTGCGCACCGCTCGCGCGGCCGGAGGACTGGTCGGTGGCGCGGACCGGCCTGCTGCACACCGGCGGCGTCGACATCAGCGGTCTGGGCGGCGGCGCTCCCGGCCCTCACCCGGTGCCGTCGCCCGGCGTCCGCGACCGGGGCTCCGACACGATGCACCTGGTGTGGGCCAACGGGATCCGGCTCGACTGGCTGCCGAACCGCCAGGTCGTCGACGGCGCGCGAACCCGGCCCGCGGACCACGTCGACAGCCTGGTCGAGGGGTTCACCGACGCCTACGACCGGCTGGCACGGGCCCGATGCGCGCTGCCGGCACCGGACGGCCCCCTGCACGCGCTGTCCACCGCCGCGCTCCGCGTGGTGCTCCGCCCGACGACCGTCTACAGCAGACTGCTCGCCGAACGCACGCACCCCGCGCACCTGTCCGACCCGGCCGAGCAGCGGAAGATGTTGGCGCTGCTGGGATCCGACGCCGTGGCGGCCACCGAGGCGGCCCAGTTGGCGGCGGGCGACGTGCCGCTGTTCGAGTTCACGCCGACCGGCCGCGACCTGACCGCGGGCAACGGCGCGGTGCTGCGCAACGCCCTGCCGCACCGGCCGTACGACGCCGTTCGAGCGGTGTTCGACCGCCTCTCCGACCACGACCTGGCCCACCAGGTCGACCTGATCCGCGCCGCGTGGCCGTCCTGACGTCATCTGCCCGGCCGCGGTCGTTCAGCCGTCGAGGCGCACGACGATCCGGACGCGTCCCCGGTCGTCCCGGTGGGCGACGGCGTGCCCGCTCCGGTCGACCCCGTCCAGCTCCAGCGAGATCGGTCCGCCCTCGCCGAGGAAGTTCCGCCACCACGTCTTGGAGTCCGGGAGGGCCACGGTGATCGTGACGGTGTCGCCGGCGCGGCGGTAGGCCACGGGCGTGCTGAACGTGCGCCCGGACCGGCGGCCGGTGTAGGTGACGACCGTGAGGTGCTTGCTGACCGCCTTCCCGAACCGGGGCGAGGACCTCAGCGCGACCACTCGGGAGTTGAAGCGGTTCACCATCTGCTCCGGAAACCACCTGGCGGTGCGCACGAAGTCCTCCACAACCGTTGTGCTCAAAGGGAAATCCTTGCTCGTCCCGATCACGCTAACACGGTGGGAGGCTCGCTCGGCCGGATCGCGCCCAAGTGAGAGGAGGGAGGGCGGGGGCCTCTCGCATCCACTCGGGAGGGCGCGGGGAAGTCGCGCGCCGGACCGGCTCGCGCGCTTTCGCGGGTAGGGGGTGGCCGGCGCCGGGCGGGTGGTGTACCCCTTGTCGAGCGCGCCCGTGGGAGGCGTTGTCGTGCGGGGGTGTAGATCCGGATGGTTCGGTCGAATCGGGTCGTGCGGGACGTGGTGCTGGTGTCTGTGTTGACCGCGGTGGGGGCGGTCGTCCTCGTCGCGGGGGTCCGGGTGATGGCCGACCGCGGTGTTCGGGCACAGGCGACGACGGAGGTCGAGGGACGGCTGTCGGACGGGTACCGGCCGTCGGACGAGGAAGCCCTGGTGACGTGGTCGACCGAGGAGGGCGACGAGCAGTCGGACTGGTTCGTGCTGGACGAGCCGACGAAGTGGGCGCCGGGGCAGGCGTTCCACGTGCGGTACGACCCGAAGGAGGGCTCGGACAAGGGGCCGTTCCTGCCCAAGGCGCTCAAGGAGAAGGAGAACGTGGTGTCGGGTGAGCCCGGCGCGCACAACGCCGAGGACAGCGTCGGGTGGGACTACTGGTGGCCGACGGCGGTGATCGGCGGTGTGGCGGCGCTGGTGCTGCTCGCCTGGGCCGCGCGGTGGCGGCTCAACCGGCTGGCCGCCGCCGCGTCACCCGTGCCGATGCGGGTGGTGGGGGTGCGGGGGCGCAGCAGCGCCCTGGGCACGAAGGACAGCGTGGCACTGCTGCTCGCGCCGCCAGAGACGCCGCTCGACACCGATGAGCTGGGCCGACTGCCTGCCCTGCCCCGCGAACTGCCCGGCCTGCTGTGGCAACGCGTCTACTGGCACCCCGCGGTGGAGACGATCACGCCCGGCGCCACGGTGCCGACGCGGATCCGGAACGGTTTCGGCAGGCGCGCGGTGGTCGAACTCGACGGCGGTGTGCTGGTCCAGCCCGCCGGGAACCTCCGCGACAAGGCGCGGCGGGGACTCACCTACACCGCCCCGGCTCCCCGGTCGTACGCGCGCTACGCCGTGTCCCAGCGCCCGCCGCTCTCGGTGTGGCTCGTCCCGATCCCGGTGGGGGTGGTCAGCGCGGCTCGCGGCCACCTCATCGCCGACGCCCCGCTCGTGGTCCTCGGCATGGTCGTGCTCACGACGTTCGTCTGGGCCTGGTACACCCCCGCTCCGGACGCGTGACCCGGAGCGGCCACGGGATCCCGAAGCGTCGCGGCCCGCGCGTCCGGACGGCGGTACGGCCGGGCCCCGGACGGACGAGACCATGTGCGGCATGGGCTCACCGCGCCGAACCACCGGTCTGCTGCTGGCCGCGATCCTGTTCACCGGGCTGGTCGCGGGTCCCGCGAGGGCCGCGACCCCGTTCAAGGTGTTGCAGATGAACCTCTGCAACAGCGGGATCGCGGGCTGCTACCAGAACGGGCTCGCGGTCGGCGAGGCCGTGACGATGATCCGGAACCGGCAGCCGGACGTGGTCTCGGTGAACGAGGTGTGCCTGTCCGACCTGCCCTCCCTGACCGCGGCGGTCGGCGCGACCGCCCAGTACCGGTTCGCCTTCGTGCGCAACAGGTCCACCGGCTCCGACTACCAGTGCACGGCGGGCCGCGGCGCCTACGGCAGCGGCATCGTCGTCAAGGAGGGCATCACCTCGGGCGGGACCGGTGTGTACTCCGCGCAGGACGGCGGGAACGAGATGCGGGCCTGGGCGTGCGCGTTGAGCGCGGTGCGCGGGTTCACCGCGTGCACCACCCACCTGAGCACCACCGCGACCACGGCGCTCGCGCAGTGCCGTGAACTCCTGCCCGCCACGGTCCTGTCCTTCGACCCGACCGGGTCGCCGACGACCCGGCACGTGGCGGTGGGCGACCTGAACCTCAAGTACAGCCCCGGTTCTCCCACGAACGCGCAGAACTGCGTCCCGTCGGGCTGGTTCCGCAAGGGCGACGGCGACGTGCAGCACGTCACCGCCCGCACCCTCACGTTCGTCTCGACCCAGACCTACTCGATGTCCCGCACCGACCACCCGGCGTTCGTCGTGAACTACACGTTCTGAGGTTCGGCGGCGAACGCGACGGCCTCGCCCTCGGCCACGAGCGCCGGGATGATGCCGCGCGCCCGTGCGGCCCGGCGGAAGCGTCCCTCCACGTCGGGCTGTTCCACGTAGGTGGGCGGGTTGTCGAAGAGCCCGTGGTGGATCGCGCAGGCGGTCGTCGCCCCGAGCACGACGGCGGCCTCGACCGCCTCCTCGGGCGTCAGGGTGGCGGGCACGTCGACCTCGTAGCCCTCGAACCTGGCGATGACGCCGTTGACGGGCAGGAACGCGACGTCGAACGGGCCGTGGTCGCGGGCGATCCGCCACCAGTTGCCGTGCCACATGGTGTCGCCGCAGTGGATGATCCGCCGTCCCCCGCCCTCCACCACCCAGGCGACCTGGGCGACCTCGTCACCCCGCCAGTCCATCGAGGTCACGGGTGTCACCGTCAGCGGGCCGATGGTCCGGGGCTCCCCCAGTTCCTGCGGGACCACGTCGATGCCCGCCGCCCGCAGTTCCGGCGCGCTCGGCGCGTGGCAGCCGACGGTCCCCGTGGTCGCGAGCCGGGCGATCAGCTCGTGGTCGTAGTGGTCCGGGTGCAGGTGCGTGAGCAGCGCGTGCGTGCCCGGTGCCGTCCTGATGGGCGGCAGGGGCCGCTTCGGCTCCCCGAGGGCGGCGACGAGCGGTTCGGCGTTTTCGAGCGGGTCGATCAGCAGCCGGGTGTCGCCGAGGCTGATCTCGACGCCCGCCCACATCAGGCGCCGCAGGTGGAGAGTCATGGGTCCTCAATTCGTCATCATCATGGTTGCGGATTGCCCTAACCGTAGCCATCGCGGTTGCGATATGACAAGGTGGGCGCATGGCGCGATCGACGAACACCCGGTTCGCCGTCGCCGTGCACGTGCTGACCTACCTGGCGGGCGACACCGGCGACCGACCCGTGAGCTCCGACGAACTGTCCGTGAGCACGAACGTCAACCCGGTCCACGTGCGCCGAGTCCTCGGCCCGCTGCGCGAGGCCGGGCTGGTGCGCTCACGGCCCGGCGTGCACGGGGGCTGGGAACTGGCGGTCGGCGCGGCCGACATCACGCTCGCACGGGTCTGGCGGCTGCTCCAAGGCGACGACCCGGTGCTCGGCCTGCACGGCCCCAACCCGACGTGCGCGGTCGGCCGCGGCGTCCAAGAGTCGCTTACGGCGCTGGACCGGGTGCTCGCCGACTCCGTCGCCACCGAACTCGAACGGTTCACCGTCCACGACGTGCTGACGCGAGGCGTGCCGAACCCGCTCTGAGCCTCACATGTCCGGCCCCTCCGGGCGATGGCCGGCCCGGATCGCCGACCACGCCGCGCCGAGGCGGAACGCGGCAAAACCGCCCTGCGCCCCGCGCGCGATGGGCGACTCGGTACACCAACCACGCCGCGCCGACGCGGAACGCGGCAAAACCACCCCGAGCCCTACACACGATGGACGCGAGACGCGGCAAAGTCGCTCCGAGCCCGCGTGCGTCGTGCGGCTCTCCGCCCACACCGTGCCCACGCGAGGCGCGGTGGAGTGCCCTACGCGAGGTGGGCGAGCGCGGTGATGACGCGTTCGGCGATGTCCGCGGGCCACGGGTAGGCGACGGTCACGGCTCGCTGGTGGGCCAGGCCGTGCAGGCCCAGCCACAGGGCGACCCCGTCGGCGGCCAGGTCGTCGCTGGTGGAGACGCCCGCCTCGACGCAGGCGCCGAGGGCGCCGACGAGCAGCCCCATGCTCGCGTCGCCGAGCGAGGACAGGTCGCTCTCGGTCAGCGTCGTCTTGTCCAGGTCCGGCATCCACAGCCCGCCGAACATCGTGCGGTAGCGGCCGGGGTGGTGCTGGGCGAACTCCAGGTAGGAGTGGCCGATGGCGAGCAGCCGCCGCCGGGGGTCGTCGCCCGCCGCGGCCAGTCCGGCGCGGAGCTGCCCCTCCAGCTCGCCGAAGGCCTGCCGCACGACGGCCAGCATGATGCTCGGCTGGTCGGGGAAGTGGCGGTAGATCGAGGGGGCGGCGATCCCGACGCGGCGGGCCACGGCCCGGAGGGTGACGGCGCCCTCGTCGCCGGTCTCGTCGAGCAGTTCGACCGCCGCGGCCACGATGTCGTCGCGCAGGCGGGACCCCTCCCCCCGCCGGTTGCGGGCGCGGGCGGGCTTCGACTCGTCGGCCACCGTCGTGTTCTCCACCATGCCGTCAGCTTACAAGAAGAAGCTTATCGGTGTTGCCCCTTGCGCTCACTAGCTGAACAGTCGTAGCCTTACGCCTGTAACCACAACCGAGCGAACACGGAGAACACCATGAACAGCACCGTCGCCACCCGCGCCACCGAGGTCGTCCTGCCGGGCAAGGTCGAGCCGACCGGCCTGGAGGTCCAGGTCCGCGAACTCCCCGCCCCCGCCGCGGGCCAGGTCGTCCTGCGGATGGACGCGACCGGGGTGTCGTTCGCCGAGCAGCAGATGCGCCGCGGCAAGTACTACGACCAGCCCGCGTTCCCCTTCGTCCCCGGTTACGACGTCGTCGGCACGGTGACCGCCGTCGGCGAGGGCGTGGACGCCGGCCTGGTCGGCCGCCGGTTCGCCGCCGTCACCAAGATCGGCGGCTGGGCCAGCTCCCTGCTGGTCGAGGCCGGTGACCTGGTGCCCGTGCCGGACGGCGTCTCCTCGGCGGCCGCGGAGACCGTGGCGGTCAACGGGGTCACGGCCTGGCAGATGCTGCACCGGACCGCGCGGGTGCGCTCCGGCGGGACGATCGTCGTGCTGGGCGCCAACGGCGGCGTCGGTTCCACGCTCGTCCAGCTCGCCGCGCACGCCGGGATCAAGGTGATCGGCACGGCGTCCGAGCGGCACCACGACACCGTGCGCGAACTGGGCGCGATCCCCGTCGACTACCGCGACCCGGCCATGTACCAGCGCATCCGGGAGATCGCGCCGGACGGCGTGGACGCGGTGTTCGACCACGTCGGCGGCGCCGGGCTGGACGACTCGTGGCAGCTCCTGCGCAAGGGCGGCACGCTGGTCTCGTACGGCACCGCGGCGACCAAGGACGACGAGGGCAACTCGCAGCTCCCGGTGCTGAAGTCGTTCGCGCGCCTGGCGCTGTGGAACTACTCGCCCAACGGCAGGAACGCGCACTTCTACAACTTCTGGGCGGGCAAGCGCTTCGGCCTGGAGGGCTTCCGCTCCAGGCTCCGCGAGGACCTCACGCAGGTGCTGCGCCTGGTGGTCGACGGCGTCGTCACGCCGCAGATCGCCGCGGAGTTCCCGCTGAGCAGGGCCGCCGAGGCGTTGGCGCTCGCCGAGTCGCGCACCGTCGCGGGCAAGGTCGTCATCGTCCCCGACGCGCCCCGGTCATGAGCGCCGCGGCCGGTGCGCCTCGCCCCCGCGCGAGGCACCGCCGTGGAGAGGGCGACCTGCTCCGCGCCGAGATCCTGGCCGCCGCCACCCACCTGCTCGACTCCAGCGGCGACGCGCGAGCCGTGACGCTGCGGGCCGTCGCCCGCGGCGTCGGGATCGCCGCGTCCTCGATCTACCCGCACTTCCCGGACCAGTCGGCCGTCGTGCTCGCCGTCGTGCGGCAGGCCTTCGCCGAGCTGGTCGACTGGCTCCGGTCCGCGGTCGGCGAGGCGGGCGACGACCCGTGCCAGCGGCTGCACGCGCTCTGCCAGGCGTACCTGGACTTCGCCCGCGACCACCCCGAGCGCTACCGCACGATGTTCGGCGGCACCTGGACCCCCGCCGCCGACAGCGGCATCACCTCCGACGACCTGGCCTCCCTCGGAGCCGAGGCGGTCGACCTCGTCGTCGAGCACCTGACCGCCTGCGTCACCGCGGGCCGCTGCACCAGCGAGGACCCGGAGGCCGACGCGGTCGCGCTGTGGGTGGGCCTGCACGGACTCGCCCACCAACGCGGCGCGAGCACCACCTTCCCGTGGCCCGCCGACATCACCCGGCGGATCACCGTTCCCCTCTCCCACCTGGTCGCCTGACCCCGTTCAGGCGGCACTCCCCCCGGAGGCACCACCATGAGCACCGCGACCCTCACCGCACCGACCACCGCGCTCCGCACCGGCGAGGTCGACAACCGCGCCACCTACGTCAGCTTCGGCCTCGCCTACGTCCTCGGCCACGGCGCGTCCGCGCTCTCCCGCGGCACCGACCCGCTGGTCACCATGCCGGGTTGGCTGCCGATGGCGCTGCTCGGCACCGGCCTGGCGGCGGGAACGGTGTACAGCACCGCCGCCGCCCTCCGCGCCCAGCGCGGGGCGAGCGGACCCGACGTCCTGTCCGGCAAGCTCCTCGGCGCCTCGTGGGTCATCGGCTTCGCCGCCCTCTTCCTCGCCATCACCGGACTCTCCTCCACGGTGGACGCGCCGGACCTGCAAACCGCGCTCTGGCCCACCGGGTCCGGGCTCGTCGTCGGCCTGCTCTACCTCGCCGAGGGCGCCGTGCGCCGCAACGCCCTGCACTACCGCCTCGGCGCGTGGCTCGCCCTGACCTCCTCGGCCGCGCTCTTCCTCGGCACCCCCGGGCTCTTCTGGGTCCTCGCCGTCGCCGGTGGCGGCGGGTACGCGGTCGCGACCCACCTGGAGCGCGCCCGCCTCGCCTCCGCCGCGTCCTGAGTGGAGCGTCGACCTCAGCCGCGCTGGGGAACACCCTCCGCGAGCGTGGGCTGGGCCGTCCAGTTGGCCAGCAGCCGCAACGCGTTCTCCGACGGCGAGCCCGCCTCCGTCGTGTAGAGGCACAGGGTCTGGTCCGGGTCCCCCGGCAGCGGGAGGCACTCGTAGTCGACGGTCAGGTCGCCGACGAGCGGGTGGTGGTAGCGCTTGGAGCCGAAGCTG
>DATMCA010001777.1:0-3753 GCA_035559015.1 Umezawaea sp.
CCGTCCAGGTCAAGGGCGTCGCGGGGCAGCGGGTCGTCTCCGAGGTGAGGCTGAGCGAGCAGGGGCTGAGCCTGCCGAGCCCGGTCACCGTGGAGTCCTTCACCCTGGCGCTCCAGGCGGTCGTGGGGTCGGACCTGGTCACGTTGACGCCGCGCCGCCTGTTCGAGGTCCTGGGGCCCGCGCTGGGTCTGCGCGAGGTGCCGTTGGCGATCGAGGCCCCGAAGCTGACGATGGCGATGTTCTGGCACCCGCGCAACATGCTCGCCCCGGCCCACCAGTGGATGCGCGAGCGCCTGCTCGCCGTGGCCGCCGGGTTGTGAGTCGCGCGGGGTGCCGAACGATCACCGGAACGCGGCGGCGTTGCGTTCACACCAGGCGCGGAACGTTCCGGGCGCCCGGCCGGTGACGTTGCGGACGTCGTCGGAGAGCACGCCCGCCCGTCCGGCGCGGAACAGGGTGTAGAGGTTCTCGATCACCGGCTCCATCTCAGCCGGCGTCGTGCCGTTGGCGACGCCCGCCGCCGCGAACTCGTGCGGGGTGGTGTCGACGAGGGCGATGTGCTTGCCGAGCACGTCGCCCAGGACGTCGAGCTGCTCGCGGGTGGTCATGGCCTCGGGGCCGGTGAGGATGTAGCCGTGCCCCTCGTGGCCCGGCTCGGTCAGGGTGGTCGCGGCGACGGCGGCGATGTCGTCGCTGTCCACGCACGGCATCCGGCCGTCGCCGCACGGGTCGATCACCGCGCCGGTCTCCCTGATCGAGTCGCGCCACCAGAGGGCGTTGGTCATGAGGGTGTTGGGCCGCAGGTACGTCACCGCCAGGCCGGAGGCGCGCAGCAGGTCCTCCCGCGCGCGGAAGAAGGCGCCCATGGTGGCCAGCGGTTCCACCACGGCCCCGATCGACGTCATCGCCACGACGCGGTCGACGCCCGCGCCGTGGGCGGCGGCGATGACGGTCTCGGTCTGCGCCGGGAACGGGCTGGCCTGCATGTGGAAGATCGCTTCCACGCCCTTCGCGGCGGCGGTCACGGTCGCCGGGTCGTCGAGGTCCCCGACCGCGACGTCGACGCCGTCCGGGAACCGCGCCCTGGCCGGGTCGCGGACCAGGGCCCGCACGGCGTGGCCCTGCTCGGCGAGCAGGTGGACGAGCTTGCGGCCGACGTTGCCCGTGGAGCCGGTGATGAGGATCAAGGTGCACACCCTTCGTGCGTTCCGGTGGACGTTCCGGTCACCACGTTCGCACCGCCGCGGGCGGGGGGAGTGGCCCGGTTCGTCCCACCCGCCTGGCCCGAACAGGGCCACGCGGCCGCCTCCCGGAGCGGGCATAGTCGTCCACGTGACGGGAATGGACCTGGGTGAGGTGCTCCGGGCGTGGCGGCAGCGGGTGAGTCCCGCGGACGTCGGACTGCCCGCGGGCCGCGGCGAGCGGCGGACCCCCGGCCTGCGCCGCGAGGAACTCGCCTGGCTGGCGGGCGTCTCGCCGGACTACGTCAAGCGGCTGGAGCAGGGGCGCGCCCACCCGAGCGGCGACGTGGTCCGCGCGCTGGCGCGGGCGCTCCGCGTCACCCGCGAGGAGCACGACATGCTGGCCCGCCTGGCCGGTCACGCCTCCCCGTCCGGCGGGCTGGTGCCCCGGCACATCACCCCCGGCGTCCAGCGCATGGCCGACCGGCTCACCGACTTCCCGCTCGCCATCTACGACGTGACGTGGACGCTGCTGTCCGCCAACCGGTCGTGGGGAGCCCTGTTCGGCGACCAGGACGCGGTCAGGGGCCGCGCCCGCAACCTCGTCTGGAAGTACTTCACCGGTGCCGACATCCCGGTCCGCCACACCGACCCGGACCGCCACGAGCGCTCGCTCGTGGCGGACCTGGGCGCCGCCGTGCTGCGGTACCCCGGTGATCGGGACCTGGCCGACCTGGTCGGTGCCCTGCGGCACACCAGCGACCGCTTCGCCGAGCTGTGGGACCAGCCGACGGCCTCGCGCCACGGTGGTCAGCGCAAGACGATCACCGGCACCACCGTCGGCGACCTCGTCCTCGACTGCGAGGTGCTGACCGTCCACGACGCCGAACTGCACCTGGTCCTGCTCACCGCGGCACCGAACACCCCCGACGCCGACAAGCTCGCCGTCCTCAACGTCATCGGCCTCCAGGACATGGCCGGGCCGCCTCCGGACTGATCGTCAGGGGAGCCTTCGGGCGTGGATCACGACGTCGTGGGTGTGCTGGTGCTCCGGGCCGCCCGCGGGCACGTCGCGAAGGCGGTCCTCGTCGACCCGGACCTCCCAGCCGTCGTCGAGCAGCGAGAGCAGGTCGGGGGCGAGCACGTAGTCGGCCGGGTCGATCCCGCGGGCCCTGGCCGCCTCGCCGTCGAACCCGGCGTGGTACACCGCGAGCAGGACCCCACCGGGGGCGACGGCCGTCAGGAGCGCGCGTTCGGCCGCGTGGTCTGGGGAGCTGGGCAGCGCCGGGTACTGCACGGACACCAGGTCGAAACCGCCGGCCGGGAGCACCGCCTCGACCAGGCCCGCGTGCACCCACTCGACCTCCACCCCCGCTTCACGGGCGTGCAGCGCCGCGCGTTCCAGCGCCACCCGCGACACGTCCAGCGCGGTCACGGTCCAGCCGCGCCCCGCCAGCCAGACGGCGTCCGCGCCCTCGCCGCACCCGACGTCGAGCGCCCGGCCCGGCGGGAGCCCGGAGACCTCGGTGACGAGCGCGAAGTTGGGGTTGCCGCTGAACATCCGGTCGGTACCGGAGTACCGCTCGTCCCAGTCGATCGGGCCGCGCGGGGTGTCCACAGTGGAGTGCTGGTGAGGTGAGTCGGTCATGTCCACAGCCTGCCCCGCGCTCCCCGGACCGCGCCAGGAGATTTGCCGGTTCGGCAAACGGTCAGCCGCGCTCCCCGGTTTCGGCCAGCCCGGCCAGGACGCGCGGCAGCGGGCCCCGGTGGAGGACGCCGAGGCGTTGGGTGGCGCGGGTGAGGGCGACGTACAGCTCGGCCGCGCCGCGCGGACCGTCGGCGAGGATCCGATCCGGCTCCACGACCAGCACGGCGTCGTACTCCAGGCCCTTCGTGTCCGACACCGCGACCGCGCCGGGTACGTCCGGCGGGCCGATCACCACGCTCGTGCCCTCCCGGCCCGCTTCGTCACGGGTGAACTCCTCCACGGCGGCGGGCAGCTCGTCCTCGGTCACCCGCCTGGACCACGGCCGCACGCCGCACGCGCGGACCGACTCCGGCGGCTGGACGCTGGGCGCGAAGTCGGCGAGCACCGCGGCGGCGACGCCCATGATCTCCGCCGGGGTGCGGTAGTTCACCGTCAGCGACCGGTATTCCCAGCGGCCGGGCACGTACGGCTCCAGCATCGCGCCCCACGCCGTCGCCCCGGCCTCCGACCGGCGCTGCGCGAGGTCGCCGACCACCGTGAAGGACCGGCCGGGGCAGCGGCGCATCAGCACCCGCCAGTCCATCTCGGACAGTTCCTGGGCCTCGTCGACGACGACGTGCCGGTAGGTCCAGTCCCGGTCCGCCTCGGCGCGTTCGACGAGGGTGCGCGTGTCCTGCTCGACGAAGCGCTCGGCCAGGTCCTCGGCGAAGAGCAGGTCGGTGGCGAACAGGTGGTCCTCGTCGTCCATCGAGTCCTGGCGGCCCACGAGGCCGTCCAGCACGGCGGCGGCGTGCGCGGCCTCGGCCTCCCGCTCCCGCTCGGCGGCCCGGTCGACGGCCTTGTCCCCGCCGAGCAGGTCGACCA
>DATMCA010001778.1:0-2324 GCA_035559015.1 Umezawaea sp.
TGACTGCCAGTGAGGCGTCTGCCAAGGCGTATTCGAAGGTCGCGGAGGCGCCGTGGTGGGGGTCTACGTCTTGACCCTTGCGGGGGAAGTCCTTGTCGTATTGGACGAAGCCGTGTTCCAGGTAGTTGGGGTTGCCGGCTCTGCCGTTGAAGGGGGAGGTGGCCGTGGGGACTGAGGTGGCGTTCTCCCACAGGGCGCGGTAGGCCTGTTCCTCGTTGCCCTCCAAGGCGCCGAAGCGCCAGAGGTCCACCAGGAACGGGGTGACCGGGTCGCCGGTCATGGTGTTGGTTTCCTGGTTGGCGTAGGCCCACCTTGGTAGCCAGCCGCCCTGTTCGTGCACCGCCAGCAGGGAGCGGGCGATGTCCTTGGCGCGGTCCGGGCGCAGGAGTGCCAGTAGTTGGTTGTGGCCCCGATAGGTGTCCCACAGGGAGAAGTACTCGTAGTAGGTCCAGCCGTCGGCGGTGTGCACTCGGCCGTCGAAGCCCCGGTAGCGGCCGTCGACGTCGGTGGCCGTGAGGGGTTGCAGCAGGACGTGGTAGAGGGCGGTGTAGAAGACCGTTCTGTCCACAGTGGATGCGCCGTGGATCTCCACCGACGAGAGTTCTTGGTCCCAGGCTTCTTCCGCCAGGGTGCGCAGGGTGTCGAAGGACTTGCCCTGGGCCTCGGTGAGGTTCTTGCTGGCGCCTTCGCCGTCGACTTGGGAGAGGGAGGTGGCGGCGGTTACCCGGCCAGGGGAGAAGGTTGCCCAGGCGCCGCGCAGGCCTGATGCGCCGGAGGGGCCACCCCACACGCCGGAAGTCTTGAACGGGCGGTCGAACGTGGTCACGAAGTGGGTGACGTAGGGCTTGCCGCCGCAGAACGCTTGTGCGGTGATGGTTCCGGCGATCGTGCGGTCGTCCACCACCCTGACGGCGCTGGCGAAGACGGGTTCCTTGTCGTTCGCCTGGCCGACGTTGACCAGGACGGTCCCGTCGACGTCCGCCGGGAAGGTGAAGCGTTCGACGCCGCAGCGGAGGGTCGCGGTGCACTCGACGGTGATGCCGCTCGACAGTTCGACGCGGTAGTAGCCGGGTTTGCCGACCTCGCCGTCGTGCGTGTACCCGCTGCCGTAGACCTCGTGGTCGAACGTCGTCGGCAGCGCCGTGACGGGCAGGATCGAGACGAGGCCGCCCTGTTCCCAGCAGCCCGCGCCGGAGAGGAAGAAGTGGCCGAAGCCGCGGATCAGCGGGTCGTCGTAGCGCCAGCCGGCGTAGTGCGAGCCGATCGGGCTGGACTGGGTCTTGCCGAACGGCATGGACGCGCCGGGGAAGGTGTTGCCGTCGTCCTTCGTCCCGATGAACGTGTTCACGGCCGTGCGGGGTGTGCTCATCAGGCCATTATCGGGGCTCGTGGATCCTCCTCGCCCTGACAGCGTTGTCCACCGCCGCCCGCACCATTCGGTCTGCGACGGATGGCCGCTTGACCAGCTTTACCGGTACCGAAACGTTGACACGGACCGTCTGATCGGTGTGAAATGCCGCCACTATGACAACGTTGTCCGCGAGTGGTGCGCCCGCCATGGCGAGCGCTGCTGGGCGCAAGGTGCGTCGCGCGACGATGAACGACGTCGCACGGCTGGCAGGCGTCAGCATCAAGACCGTGTCCCGTGTCGTCAACGACGAGCCGGGTGTGCACCCGGCCACCGCCGAACGGGTGTTGGCGGCGATCGACCAGCTCGGTTTCCGGCGCAACCTGAGTGCGCGCAACCTGCGCCGCGGGTCGTCCACGGGCACCATCGGGCTCGTCCTCGAAGACGTCGCGAACCCCTTCTACTCCGGTGTCACCCGCGCGGTGGAGGAGATCTCCCGCTTACGGGGTCGCCAGGTGATCACCGGCTCCTCCGACGAGGACCCCGCCCGTGAACGCGAGCTGGCGCTGGAGTTCTGCTCCCGTCGGGTCGACGGGCTGCTGATCGTCCCCGCCGGCCTGCAACACGGCTACCTGGTGCCCGAGATGCGCGCGGGCACACCCGTGGTGTTCCTCGACCGGCCCGCCGGTGACGTCGTCGCCGACACCGTGCTGGTCGACAACATCGGCGGCACGATCGAGGCCGTCTCGCACCTGGCCGCGCACGGCCACCGCCGGATCGCCTTCCTCGGCGACCGGCCGGAGCTCTTCACCGCGGCCCAGCGGTTCGCCGGGTACCGCGATGCGCTCGCGGCCGCCGGGATCCCCGTCACGCAGCGCCTCGTCGTCCATCTCCACAGCCTCGACGGGCAACCCGGCGCTGCCGTCCACGAGCTGCTGAGCCGCGACGACCCGCCCACGGCGCTCTTCTCGAGCCA
>DATMCA010001779.1:0-11986 GCA_035559015.1 Umezawaea sp.
TCGTTGACCAGGCCGAAGTTGGCGTCGAACAGGAACAGCCAGATCGTCGAGCCCGCGACGGCGGGGGTCGCCCACGCCCCGAGGGCGGCGAGGAACAGCAGCATCCGGGCCCAGGGCCGGACCCTGGTGGCCAGGACGGCGAGCGCCGCCCCGACCACCAGGGTGCCGACCACGCAGGTCGCGGCGAAACCGACGGTCTGCCAGAGCACGGTCCAGAACTGCCGGTCCCCCAACAACTTCGTGTAGTTGCCGAGCCCGAGGAACTCCAGCGGCGCGCCACCGCTGACCTGCTCCTGGCCGTAGTCGAACAGCGAGATCAGCACCAGCTGGTAGATCGGGTAGGCCATCAGGCCGCCGAGGACCAGCAGTGCCGGGGTGAGGTAGGCGAAAGCGGTCCTGCCGTCACCCCTGGCCATGCGCTGCGTCACGAGGTGAAGGCCGCGTTCATGGACTCGGCGGCCGTCTTGGTGGCGGTGTCGACGTCCTGGCCCTCGGCCGCGATCTGCTGGAGCATCGTCGGCAGGACGGCCTGCGCGTCGATCTTGGCCCACGTGGGCGTGACCGGCACGAACTTCGTGCCCGCTTCGAGGGTCTTGATGAACGGCTGCTCGAAGGCGTCGTTCTTGGCGACGTCGGCCTGCACGTCGGCGAACGTCGGCAGGTTGCCCATGGCCTGGAACATCTTCCGCTGGTACTGCTTGCCGCCGAGGAGCTGGAGGAACTGGTTCGCGAGGGTCTTGCGCTCGGTGCCCTTCATGACGCCGAGGAGGTTGCCGCCGGCGAACGCGGGGGCGATGGAGCCCTCGGTGTTGCCGGGCAGCGGGACGACCGCGTACTTGCCGGCGGCGGCGCTGGCGTCGACGGACTTCCGGTTGAAGTCACCGCCGATGACCATCGCGGCCTTGCCCGCGCGGAACGCCTCGACGCTCGCGTCGCCGCCGTTGGCCGCGCACTGCGATGGCGGGCAGATGTCGTCGGCCAGCAGCGCGGTGTACTTCGCGACGCCCTTCTTCGACTCGGCGCTGTCGATCTTGGCCGTGTACTTGGCGCCGGAGACCGCCGCGATGTCGCCGCCGTTGGCCCAGACGAAGGGCAGCATGCCGAACGTGTACTTGCCACCCGCGGAGATGCCGAGCATGTCCGGCTTCGCGGCGCGGATCCGGCGGGCCAGCGGAGCGATCTCGTCGAGCGTCTTCGGCGGCTGCACCCCCAGCTCGGTGAACACGTCCGTGCGGTAGTAGAGGGCGCGGACGCCGACGTACCAGGGCAGGCCGTAGGTCTTGCCCTCGACCTTGGCGGTGTCGAGCACGGCGGGCAGGAAGTCCTTGCTGTCCGCCCAGTCCGACACCTCCTTGCTGATGTCGGCGAACCCGCCGGAGGCGACGTAGCCCGCGAGGTCGGTGTTGCCGAACTCGGCGACGTCCGGCGCGCTCTTGGGGTCGCTGAAGGCGGCCTTGAAGCGCTCGGCGCGGGTGGACACCTGGATGTACTGGACGTCCACGGTGACGCCGGAGTGGGCGGCCTGGAACTCGGAGACCGCCTGCTTCACGACCTCCTCCTTGGGGCCGCGGTTCACCTCGTCGAACAGCCACACCCGGAGCTGCCCGGTCTTCTCGTCACCGCTCTGGGTCGCCGGGCCCGACGACGTCACCGGCGCGCAACCGGCCAGCACCACGGAACACGCCGCAGCCAACAACACGAACCGCATCTCAGATCCCCTCAGCGAGATTTATTGCACTATGTGCAACGATCATTTCGCGGTGAGCAACGCGATTCGGCGATGTTAGGAGCGGCGTGTCCGTTTCGGCAAGGGTCTAGACCAGATCCGCCCAGGTGCGAACCGCTTCCGCGGACACCGGGCCGCTCCAGCCGGAGGGCCGGACGGCACTGCCGACGTGGAACCCGGTGGCTCCGGCCTCCTTGAGCGGCCCGACCTGCGCGGCCCGCAAGCCGCCACCCACGAGCACGCGCAACCCGTCCACGGCCTGGCGCGCGATCAGCTCGTGCAGCACCGGCAGGCCGTCCGCCACCCCCTTGGGGCTGCCGCTCGCGAGCACGGTGTCGCACCCGAGCCCCGCGACGACCGACCACGCGGCCAGCGGGTCGGCCGAGTTGTCCAGCGCGCGGTGGAACGTCCACCGGCACCCGTCCAGCTCCGCCAGCACGGCCGTGACGGTCTTCTCGTCGACCTCGCCCTCCGGGGTGAGGAACCCGAGGACGAACTCGGTCGCCCCCAGCTCCCGCAGCGCCGCCGCCTCCCGGCGCAGCCCGTCGACGCTGCCGGGCCCGAAGCCCTCGGCGTCGCGGAGCATGACCCGGACCGGCAGGTCCGTGGCGGCGAGCACGCTCGTGAGCACCGACGGGGGTGGCGTGAGCCCGTCCGATGCCATGTCGGCTACCAGTTCCAACCGGTGTGCTCCACCGGCTTGCGCGGCTTCGGCGTCCGCCGCGTCCAATGCGATGACTTCCAGCATGGTCTGGACCATAAGGCCTTCCCGTCCGGGCCCGCCCGAGCCGGGCGCGAGTGGACCACCCGCGCGCCCGGCACCCGTCACCCGCACGGCGGCACCCGCACGGGCCCAGATGCGCAGCGGAAGCGCTTCGACGCGAAGAGTGAGCGAAAAGAATTCCGTATGGGTGTATCTACTCAGACCGACTGCGCTCTTGTGCTGGTGACAGACCCTCGTGCCATCCGACCTAGGAGGGTTAGATGACCGCCACTCCGCCTGGCGACCAGTCCCACGAGCCTCAGGACCAGTCCCCACCGGCGCCCCCGACGCCGGTGGGGACGAACGGACAGCACCAGACCCACGACGAGCCGGTGAAGACCGACTGACGAACCACAGGGGGGCGGGTGGTGAGTCGGTCGACTTCGAGGGGTGTCGATCGGGGAGACCGCCGCACAGGAGCGGTCCGCGGCGTTTCGGGGGAGGCGTCGCGGACCGCTTCGGCGATCATCGGAACAGGTAGACCGGCTACACCGGGAGGTGGAGGACGTGGGTGAGCTGCGCACGACCGGCGAACACCCGCCGTGGGACGGACTGGCGGGCACGGACAGACACGCTGCCTGCGTGATCGCCGCCCGAGCGGGCGACAGGAGAGCGCTGGACGTTCTCGTCGCCGAGCTCACCCCTCTGGTGTGGCACGTCGCCAGGGGGCACGGTCTCGACCGCTCGACGGCCGAGGACGTGGTGCAGACGGTGTGGCTGGCGTTCCTGCGCCACGTCGACCGCCTGCACGAACCGCGCGCACTGGTGGGGTGGCTCGTCGTCGCCACCCGCCGGGAGGCGCGGCGCACCTGGACGCCCGCCAGGCGGGAGACCGGCCTCACGGACGAGGTCGCCGACCACCTGGAGAGCACGCAGGGGCTGCCTGAGGACGCCGCGCTCGTCGACGACCGGGACATCCGGTTGTGGCGGGCGTTCGGGCGTTTGTCCCAGAGGTGCCAGGAACTGCTGCGGCTCACCGTCCTCGCGGGACGGGCCGAGTACCGCACGGTCGCCGAGGCGCTCGCCATTCCGCGCGGCAGCATCGGCCCCACGAGGGGGCGGTGCCTGACGACGCTGCGCACACATCTCGACGCGGAAGGAGGATCGCGGTGAACGACATCGACCCGCGCGATGACCCCAGGGGCTTCGAGGACACCGCCGTCCTCTCGGAGCTGACCCGACTGGTCTACGAGCTCGACCCGCCACCGGCGGATCTCGTGGAACGCGTCCAGTTCGCGATCGCCTTGGAGGACCTCGACGTCGAGGTCGCCAGGTGGGAGCGGGCGGGATCGCTCGCGGGTGTCCGCGGAGGGCAGCCGGGAACCATCACGTTCACGGTGGACAACCTGACGCTGATGGTCAACTTCACCTCGACCGGGGCCAGGCACCGGATAGACGGCTGGCTGGTACCCGCGGGCGAGCACACGGTGGAGGTCCGGGTGGCCGAGCACGAGTCGAGCACGACGACCGCCGACGACGGAGGCCGCTTCGTGCTGTCGGACGTGCCGACGGGAACCACGCAGATCGTGGTGCACCTGGTCAACGCCCGAGGTGAACGAGGGCGCACGGTGGTGACACCGACGATCATGTTGTAGCCCTTGGTCACGCTGCGTAGAACGGTGCTGGACCATCCGAACGTGACCCGTTCGGACCACGAGGACCAGCCGACAGCAGGCCCCCTGATCACGCTCCGCGTGCTGCGATTGACGGGTGCCTCTCCTCCACGACACGGACGTCACCGCCGCGACGTCGCGTGCGGGTGTCGAGGCCGCCACGGCGCTGCGCGGGCAGGGCTACCGGGCGGCGTCGGCAGGACGCCCGGCTGACGCGGCGAAGCTGCTGAGGGCCGCTCTGCGGGAGCTGCCCGTCGGATCCGGGGATCCCGACGTGGTCGCCCTGCGGGTGCGGATCCTGATCACGCTGGCCTACGCGGAAGCCGAGACGGGCTCCGTCGCGGACGGGCTCGCGCACCTGGGGATCGCCCACGACCTGGCCGCCGGGGTGCCGGACGGCAGCGGTCTGCGGGCCATCGTGCTGGACCAGCAGGCGTTGATCTTGCACCGCGCGGGCCGCACGGCCGAGGCCCTCGCCCTCTACGACGAGTCGGTGGCCCGGATGGAAGCCGCCGGCGTCGACGCCTCCGCGCTGTGCGCGGCGCTGGTGAACCGCGGTCTCACGTCGATCGGGTTCGGCAGGCCCGAGGAGGCCGCCGCCGACATGCGGCGCGCCGTCTCGCTGGCCGAGGCCGAAGACCTGCCGCTGATGAAGGCCAAGGCGCGCAACAACCTCGGTGA
Source organism: Umezawaea sp. (assembly GCA_035559015.1). Classification (GTDB taxonomy): domain Bacteria; phylum Actinomycetota; class Actinomycetes; order Mycobacteriales; family Pseudonocardiaceae; genus Umezawaea. The sequence continues at coordinate 4,784 of DATMCA010001779.1, forward strand.
CATCGCGCTGCTGACCGGGGACGTGCCCACCGCGTTGCGGCACTACGAGGACGCGGACCGCGCGCTGCGGACGCTGGCCCCCGACCTGGTGCCGCGGCTGCGGATCGACCAAGCGCGCGCGATGCTGACCGCCGGGCTCGCGGCGGAGGCCGCCCGGTACCTCGACGAAGCCCTCGACCTGCTGCGCAGACGCCGGGTCGGGCAGGACCTCGCCGAAGCCGAGCTCGCGCGGGCCGCCGCCGCCCTCCTGCTGGACCACCCCGAGACGGCCCTGGAGTTCGCCGGGCACGCGCGGAGGCGGTTCGCCCGGCGCGGGAGCCGGTCCTGGGCCGAGGTGGCCGCGTTGACGAGGCTGCGGGCCGAAGCCGCCCGCTCCGCGGTGGCGCCGTGGCGGTTCGAGCGGCTGGCCGAGAGGCTCCTCGCCGTCGGCCTGGTCGACGAGGCCGCGGTCGCGACCCTGTCGGCGGCCCGGATGGCGGTGCGCCGGGGCAGGCCCGTCGGCCCCCTGCCCGTGCTCGCGCCGACCGCGCCGATCGACCACGTGATGCTGCTGCGGCTGTGCCGGGCGGAGGTGGCCGTCGCCGCGGGCGATCCGGGGTCCGCGCTGGTGCAGGCGCAGCTCGGGTTGGCCGAGCTCGGGCGGGTCCGGGACCGGATGGGCGGGCTGGACCTGGTGTGCGGCACCGCGGTGCACGGCCGTGAGCTGGGTGAACTGGCGGTGGGGCTGGTGCTCGCCACGGTGCCGCCGTCACCGACGGAGACGTTCGACTGGTTGGAGCGGACGCGGGCGCAGGTGTACCGGTACGAGCCGCTGCCCGTCATCGGCGACCCCGTGCTCGGGCGGCGGGTCGCGGAGTCGCGGTCGCTGAGCCGCAGCCTCCAGCAGGCGCGGCTGGACGGGCGGCCGGTCCGGGAACTGGAGGACCGCCTCGACTCGGTGCAGCGGGAGGTGTCCCGGCTCGGCTGGCACACGAGCCCGTGGGGCCGTCCGCGACCGGTCGTCAAGGTCGCCGACGTGACGCCCCGGCTCGGGGCGCGGGCGATGGTGAGCTTCGTCCACGACGCCGGGGTGCTGTCGGCCGTGGTGCTCGTGGACGGCAGGGCCACCCTGCACACCCTCGGCCCGGCCGCCGACGCGCTGGAGCCGACGCGCCAGCTGCACGCCGACCTGGACGTGCTGGCGCCCGACCACCTCGCGGGTGAGCTGGCGGAGGCCGTGACGACCTCGGCCGTCCGCCGGGCCGCCGTCGTGGACGCGGCGCTGATCCGGCCGCTCCTGCCCGTCCTGGAGGACCGCGACCTGGTCGTCGTCCCCACCGGGGGCCTGTACGCGGTGCCGTGGGGCGTCCTGCCGTCCCTGCGGGGCCGGTCGGTCGTCGTGTCGCCGTCGGCCACGGCGTGGGTGGGCGCGTCGGCGGCACCCCCGCGCGGACGGACGGTGCTGGTGGGCGGCCCCGACCTGCCGGAGGGGTCGGCCGAGATCGGGTCGCTGGCCGAGGCCTACCCGGACGCGGTGGTGCTGGAGGGCAAGGCGGCGACCGTGGACGCGGTGCTGGAGGCGTTGGACGGGGCCGGTTCCGCCCACATCGCCGCGCACGGGACCCACGAGGCGGACAACGCGCTGTTCTCCCGGCTGGAGCTGTTCGACGGGCCGCTGTTCGCCCACGAGGTCACGCGGCTGGACCGCGGTCCGGGACTGGTCGTGCTGGCGTCGTGCGAGCTGGCGTTGAGCCACATCCGGGCTGGGGACCAGGCGCTGGGGTTCGCCGGAGCACTGCTGGCGGGCGGCTCGCACACCGTGGTGGCCGCGGTGAGCAGGGTCGGCGACCGGGCCGCGGCGGCGACCACGTCCGCGTTCCACGCCGGGCTGGCCGCCGGGGCACCCGCCCCGCTGGCGCTGGCGCGGGCCGTGGCGGCCGACCCGCTGCGCAGGCCGTTCGTCTGCTTCGGGTCGTGACGTTCGAAGGCCCCGAACCGGAACCCGGTTCGGGGCCTTCGAGGTGGAGCTGGTGTGGCTAGGACTGGATCAGAAGTCCATGCCGCCGGCGTCGGGCGCGGCCGGGGCCGCGTTCTTCTCCGGCTTGTCGGCCACGACGGCCTCGGTGGTGAGGAACAGGGCCGCGATCGAGGCGGCGTTCTGCAGGGCAGAACGGGTCACCTTGGTCGGGTCCGGCACGCCCGCGGCGAGCAGGTCCTCGTAGACGCCGGTCGCGGCGTTGAGGCCGTGGCCGATCGGCAGGCCCTTGACCTTCTCCACGACGACACCGCCCTCGAGGCCGGCGTTGATGGCGATCTGCTTCAGCGGGGCCTCGACGGCCACCTTGACGATGTTGGCGCCAGTGGCCTCGTCGCCCGTGAGCTGGAGGTTCTTGAAGACGGCCTCGGCGGCCTGGAGGAGGGCCACGCCACCACCGGCGACGATGCCCTCTTCGACGGCGGCCTTGGCGTTGCGCACCGCGTCCTCGATGCGGTGCTTGCGCTCCTTGAGCTCGACCTCGGTCGCGGCACCGGCCTTGATGACGGCGACGCCGCCGGCCAGCTTCGCGAGGCGCTCCTGGAGCTTCTCGCGGTCGTAGTCCGAGTCGGACTTCTCGATCTCGGCGCGGATCTGGTTGACGCGGCCCTGGATCTGCTCGGCGTCACCCGAACCCTCGACGATGGTCGTCTCGTCCTTGGTCACGACGACCTTGCGGGCGCGGCCCAGCAGCGAGATGTCGGCGGTGTCGAGCTTGAGGCCGACGTCCTCGGTGATGACCTGGCCACCGGTGAGGGTGGCGATGTCCTGGAGGATCGCCTTGCGGCGGTCGCCGAAGCCGGGGGCCTTGACGGCCACGGACTTGAAGGTGCCGCGGATCTTGTTGACGACCAGGGTCGCCAGCGCCTCGCCCTCGACGTCCTCCGAGATGATGAGGAGCGGCTTGCCGCCCTGCATGACCTTCTCCAGCAGCGGGAGCAGGTCCTTCACCGAGGAGATCTTCGAGCCGTAGAGCAGGATGTACGCGTCCTCCAGGACGGCTTCCTGGCGCTCCGGGTCGGTGACGAAGTAGGCCGAGGAGTAGCCCTTGTCGAAGCGCATGCCCTCGGTCAGTTCGAGCTCAAGGCCGAGAGCGTTGCTCTCCTCGACCGTGATGACGCCTTCCTTGCCGACCTTGTCCATCGCCTCGGCGATGAGCTCGCCGATCGTGGAGTCGCCCGCGGAGATGGACGCCGTCGCGGCGATCTGCTCCTTGGTCTCGATGGTCGTGGCGGTCTTCAGCAGCTGCTCGGTGATGGCCTCGACGGCCTTCTCGATGCCGCGCTTCAGGCCGAGCGGGTTCGCACCGGCGGCCACGTTGCGCAGGCCCTCGCGCACGAGCGCCTGGGCGAGCACGGTGGCGGTGGTGGTGCCGTCGCCCGCGACGTCGTCGGTCTTCTTGGCAACTTCCTTGACGAGCTCGGCCCCGATCTTCTCCCAGGGGTCCTCGAGCTCGATTTCCTTGGCGATCGAGACGCCGTCGTTCGTGATCGTGGGGGCGCCCCACTTCTTCTCCAGAACGACGTTGCGGCCCTTCGGACCGAGCGTCACCTTGACGGCATCCGCGAGGATGTTCATGCCCCGCTCGAGGCCGCGCCGGGCTTCCTCGTCGAACGCGATCATCTTGGCCATTGCGGTGTGTTCCTCCGCCTTTTAAAGGATATGGGGCCACTGCGGGCGTGCGCCCACAGCGGAACACGGTGCTTGGCCAGGATGGTGCCCGCGACGGACGACCTGCCCCGGAGAACCGGGGCGAGCCTCACCGTCCTAGCCCGCGTGCTGGCACTCGGGTGGTCCGAGTGCCAGTTCGTGTTTAGCACTCGGCCGGGTCGAGTGCAAGAAGCGCAGGTCAGGAGCTGGGCTTCACGGGCACACTGGTGGGCAGCGGCCTACGACTGCCGGACGGCGTCTCCCCGACCTGGATGGACTGCTTGGTCGACGTGGTCCCCGGCGAGTCGCTCGGCGGCTCGTCGCTCGGCGACAGCAGGATGACCAGGATCACCACCAGGGCGATCGCGATCACGCCGACGACCACCGGCGCGAACCACGTCGGCCGGGAGTTGCTGGACGTGCTGCCGAACGCGCTCGTGCCGACCGGGGCGGGCGGGCGCAGCCGGACAGGGTCCTGGGTGTTGGGGTGCTGCTGCTGGAACGACGGCTGCTGCGGGTACACGGGCGGCCGGACCTGCTGCTGCGGCTGCGGCGGCTGGTACTGCTGGACCGGCACCCCCCCGGAGTTCGGCCCCACGACCGGCTGCTGCACCGGGATCGAGCCGGACGGCGGCTGCGAGCCGCCGGGCTGGCCGGCCGCGGCCTGGCGGCGCTCCGGCGGGTTGCCGGGCCGCTGCACCTGCGCCAGCGCGCCGCGGGCGGCGTTGATCAGCTCCTGGCAGTTCGCGAACCGCTGGTTCGGGTCCTTCGCGGTGCCCTTGCGCAGCACGTCGTCGATCGCGGGCGGCAGCACCACCAGCGAGGTCAGCGGCGGGATCTCCTGGGCGAGGTGGCCCTGGATGACGTCCTGCACACCGCCCTGGAACGGCGGCCTGCCGCTCAGGCACGCGTAGAGCATGCAGGCCAGCGCGTACGCGTCGGTGCGGCCGTCGACCGGCTCGCCGCGCAGGTGCTCCGGCGCCGCGTACGTCGGCGACCCGAGGAAGTCACCCGTCCTGGTGCGGTGCCCGGTGGCGCCGCGCCTAGTCAGGCCGAAGTCCGCGAGGTACACGTGCTCGCGCACCGCCTCCTTGGTCGTGACCAGCACGTTCGCCGGCTTCACGTCCAGGTGGACGAGCCCCTTGCCGTGCAGCATGTCGAGCGCTTCGGCGACCTGGCCGAGCAGCGTCAGCGTGCGCGCGGGCGAGAGCGGCCCGTCCTTGATGTGGCTGGCCAGGTCCGAGCCGTCGACCAACCGCATGGCGATGTAGAGCAGCCCGTCGACCTCGTCGAAGTCGTAGAGCGGCACGATGTTCGCGTGGTCGATCGCCGAGGTGTTGCGCGCCTCGTCGACGAACCGCTCGCGGAACTCGGCGTCGGCCGTCAGGTGCTCGCCGATGACCTTCAGCGCCACCTTGCGGCCGAGCCTCACGTCCGTCGCCCGGTAGGTCACGGACATACCGCCCCGACCGAGGACGCCGTCGATCCGGTAATGGCCTAGCCGTCGCCCGCTCAGGTCCTCCGACACGCGGGGCAGCCTAACCTCCGCACGAGGCGGTCACGACGCGCGGCGCACTTCCGAGGCCTGACTGCGACCGTCCCTGCCGGCTTCGATCGTGAATTCGACCCGGTCGCCCTCGGCGAGCGTGCGGAACCCCTCCATTTGAATGGCGGAGTAGTGCACGAACACGTCCGGGCCTCCGTCTGTCGCGATGAAGCCGTAGCCCTTTTCCGAGTTGAACCACTTGACCGTGCCGATCGCCAAGACGTCCTCCTAAGCGCAAAAAACGCGAGGCAAACCGCAACGCTAGAAGAACAAGCAGTCGGCGTGTACCTCCTTACGGAGTCATGGGCGTGAGCCGATCGCCCCGTGCAGCCAGGTGCCGAGGTGCTGCGGGCTGCGGGTCTGGGTGAGCACCACTCCGGGGCCGGCGAAGTCGAACGCCAGGCCCTCTCCGGTGCGCATGGACTGCGCGCCGTCCGGGGACAGCGCGCGCAGCCTGCACTGCAACGACTCGCCGAAGCCGACGACGTGACCACCCGCGATGCTGACCAGCTCACCGGGCGCGAGCACCACGATGTCGAGCGTGCCGTAGCAGGTGAGCACGACCGGGCCGTGACCGATGACGTAGGTGAGGAACCCGCCGTCGCCGCCCTGGAGCGCGCGCAGGGGCGGGGCGGCCGGGTCCATCGCCACGGAGCCCGCCGACGCGAGCCAACTCGTCTTCGCGATGCACCAGCCCGTGACCCGGTCCAGTTCCAGCACGTGCAGGTCGCCCGGCAGGGGCGGCGCGACGTCCACCCAGCCGCCCTCGGGCCCGGCGGTGCACCCGGCCGCGGCGACGCCCTTGCCCTGGAGCTTGAGCGGCGCGCCCGGCTTCGGGTCGTAGACGACGCCGTAGCTGCTGGCGACGAGCGCGGACCGCTCGACCAGCACCGGCTCGCCGGGCGCCAGAACCAGCCGCGCGACCCCGAAGTTGGGCGTGTGACGCGTGCGGACCTGCAACGTTCTCCCCCTGTTCGCGGCGGTGTCGGTGGCAGCAGTCTGACACGGGCCCGGCAGGATGGTCGTCGTGCCGAAACCACTCACGAGCGTCGCCGAGCACCAGGCCACCGTGTCCGGGCTGGTCGGGCTGATGCCGGTCCGCGCGACGCCCATCGCCGACTGCCTCGGGCTGGTGCTGGCCGAGGACCTGGTCGCCCCGATCCCGCTGCCGCCGTTCGACAACTCCGCGATGGACGGGTACGCGGTGCGCGCCGCGGACGTCGGGGACGCGCCGGTGGTGCTGCCGGTCGCGCAGGACATCCCGGCGGGCAAGACGGACGTCGCGCCGCTGGAGGCGGGCACGGCGCACCGGATCATGACGGGCGCTCCCCTGCCGGCCGGGGCGGACGCGGTGGTCCAGGTGGAGCACACCGACGGCGGCACGGACCGGGTGGAGCTGCGCTCGCCGGTCACCGCGGGCACGAACGTCCGCCGGGCCGCGGACGACGTGGCCGCGGGCGCGACGGTGCTCCGGGCGGGCCGGGTGCTCGGTCCGGCGCAGCTCGCGCTGGCGGGCGCGCTGGGCTTCGGCGAACTGCCGGTGCGCAGGCGGCCGCGGGTGCTGGTGCTGTCGACCGGCTCCGAGCTGGTCGGGCCGGGCGAGCCGCTGCTGCCGGGGCAGATCTACGAGTCGAACGGCCTGATGCTGGCGGCCGGGGTGCGCGAGGCGGGCGGCGAGGCCGAGCTGCTGCGGTTCGTGCCGGACGACGTGGAGGCGTTCCACGCGGCCATCGAGCCGCACCTGGCCGACGTCGACCTGGTGCTGACGTCCGGCGGGGTGAGCGCCGGGGCGTACGAGGTGGTCAAGGACGCCTTCACCGGCCGCGGCGTGGAGTTCCTGAAGGTCGCGATGCAGCCCGGCGGACCGCAGGGCGCCGGCACGGTGGACGGCGTCCCGGTGCTCACCCTGCCGGGCAACCCGGTGAGCTCCTTCGTGTCGTTCGAGGTGTTCGTCCGGCCGGCGCTGCGCCGGGCGCTGGGCCACGCGCGCCCC
>DATMCA010001780.1:0-2629 GCA_035559015.1 Umezawaea sp.
AACGGTCATCGTCGTCTCCGGGTGCTCCGAGAAAACCGGACCTTCCTCGTGCTCAGTGGAATACCCCGTGCCGTTCGAGAGGGAAACCCGGGGGCGGGTGATCAACCGTGCCGGGTGACGGCACCCGGTCGATGTGTTGACCGTCGGTAGAAATCAGGCTCATCGCAATTACCCCAACGGGTGATCGTCCCCTAGTGGGCCAACGGCTGGTGCGGATCCGCGATGTCGTTGCGCCGCAAGCAATCGCCACGTTGAGTAGTCGTCGAGTCGGAATTCCGCCGGCAGCCCCCCGAGCGGGTATGGACCACGGGATTCCAGTCGTGGCGGTGGCACCGAAAAGGGTGGCGCGGGGATTTCGCGGGATTGCCCCGGCCATTCCCCGGTTATTCCTCACCGGGACACCGGGCGGGTCCGGCGAATACCGTGACCGGAGTGGGGAGTTCGGCTCCTCGTGGTGGACGACCGGGAAGAGGTGGGCATGACCCAGGAGAAGGCGGGACCACCGCCACCCCGTTTCCGCGTTCGCCTGCGCGGGTACGACCGCCACGCGGTCCACGCGGAACTCGCGGCGATCGAGTCCGACATCGCCGCCGCCCACGCGCGGTACGAGGACGCGCTGGTCCGCGTCCGGCGTTCGGCGGTCGAACTGGGGCGCGCCTACGGGACGCTGCACGAGTACGAGTGGCTGCACGCCGAGAACCCGACCCGCGACCCGCTCGCGTGCTTCGTGCGCCACCTGGTCTTCACGGCGACGTGCGAGGCCCGCTCCGTCGAGGCGGAAACGCGGGTGGGCGTGCGGAAGATCGTCGAGCGGGGTGAACGGGTGCTCGCCGCACGGCGCGAGGAGCTGTCGGACGTCCACCGCGAAGGCCTGCGCAGGGTCCGGGTCGCCGCGCAGCAGGCAGGTCGACTGGTGGACGCGGTGGTGCGCGACGCGGTGGAGCTCGCCGACGGGCTCGTCGAGCGGCGGAAGGCCGTCAAGACCCGGATCGCGAGGACGGCGTCGTGAGCGGGCCGCGCGGCGAGTGGCCGACGGCGCTCCAGGAGGTCTTCAGGACGGCGCGGCGCACGTTCCCGGTGCGGTTCCGCGGGTACGACCGGAGCGAGGTCGACCAGGAGTTGCGGGAGGCCGCCGGGCGGTTGGCCGCGGCCGTCGAGGAATCCGACGGGTACGTCGAACTGGCGGCGGTCCTGGACGAGCAGCTCGCGGTGATGCGGGCGCTCCTCGCCGAGTACGACCGGCTGCACGCGGGTGTCGAGGTCTGCCGGTCGGATGACCCGGACACCCGCGCCGTCGTCGCGCGGGCGCGGCACGAGGCGGCCACCGTCGTCGAGGACGCCCGTCGGGATGCTCGCCTGGCCCTCGACCGCGAGGAACGGGCCATCGCGTCGAGGATGGCGGAGCTGGAGGACGCGGAGAAGGAGGACAGGCGGCGGGTGGCCTTGTCGGCCGCCGCGGCGGCCGACGTCCTCCAGGTCGCCAGGGCCGGCTGCGAGCGGCTGCTCGCCCGTGTCCTCGGTCGGCAGCGGGTGCTCGACGAGTGGACCCACGAGTTCGCCGACCTCCTCGACGTCCTGCCGTCGTTCCACGGGACCGTCGAGATCCCGCGGAGCAGGAGGCCGGAGGAGGTCGGCCTGCCGAGGCCCCGTGACGCCGAGACCGCCCCGGCCGCGGCCGAGACCACGTGACCCGCCGCTGGTGGGTGGCCGGATCGACCGAACCGCCCCGGAAATGATCATGAGAGGTCCGCGTGGTGGGAGTTCGACGGATTCCGGTTCCGGGAGTACACGATCGTGTAACCGGCTTGGATCTCGATAGTGGAGAGCGGTAATTTCGCTCGCGACCACCGATGGGCGCGGCCTCGGGATATCTCCCGTTGAGCTGCCGCCTGGTCATGTCGCTTGGAATACTATCGAAGGATTTCCGTTGCTGAAGAAGCTGGGTACCGTCGCCGCCGCCACCGCCGTCGGCGTGGTCATGCTGGGTGGAATGGCTTCCGCCGCGGAGGCCGACTGCGGCGACTCGTGCCGCACCGACGGCACCATCGGTCAGGACAACAGCGTTGACCAGCGGCAACACCGCCAGGTGGGCCTGGTCAACGTGAACGGGACGAGCATCGGGAAGAACATCAACGTCCTCGGTGCCGTCTGTGACAACAACATCGGCGTCCTCGGCGTCCAGGTCCCGATCGAGGACGTCGCGAACGGGCTCGACGTTCCGGTCGGCTCGCCGAGCCACACCGAGGCGATCAGCGCTTCTCCCGACTTCTGCTCCATGTCGGGAATCATCGACCAGTAATTCCGCCGATTTCGGCGAGATAAATTCTGTCAGCCGATTTCCACTGGATTTCGTGGGTCCGGTGGAAATCGGCGACGGCGTGGAATACCGCTGCCACGGCGAATCCGCCGGACGGAGCGCGGTTCACCGAGGCGGCCGGCGTCCCCGAGGGGGAGCCGGCCGCCCGTGAACGGTCAGGGGTGCGGCCAGGGGTTCGGCTCGCACACCTTGCCGTCGGTCGGCACCACGGTCTGCTGCGGGTTGGCGCGGGTGATGCGGGCGAGTTCGTCGTTGGCGGTGCTGAACGTCTGCTGCATCATCACCGGCGCGGGCGCGCCGTCGACCTCGCAC
>DATMCA010001781.1:0-4904 GCA_035559015.1 Umezawaea sp.
CGGGCTGCGCGCCGCGCTGATCACCCTGTTCGGCGAGATCGCCGACCCCGACGTGGCGGCGAACAGCCTCGCCCAGCTCGGGATCGACCTCATCGACCCGAACCTGCGGGCGCTGCTGGTCGAGCACTTCCGCGCGGTGGAGGACGAGGTGCACCAGCTCGTCCGGCTCGCCGACCTGCCCGGCGCACCCGAACCGGCGCTCGCCGCGCGGGTGCTCGCCGGGCTGATCAACGGCATTTCGATGGACTGGTCGGTCCGACCGCGGGGAGCGCTCGCGGACCGGATCGCCGAAGACGTGGACGCGGTTCTGGGGACGTGGAGGAGGACCTGATGGAGAAACCGTTGCAGGGCAAGGTGGCCGCGGTGACCGGCGCGACGAGGGGTGCCGGTCGGGCGATCGCGGTGCAGTTGGGGGCGGCGGGCGCGACGGTGTTCGTCGGCGGCCGCACGACGAGGGAGAGCAGGTCGCCGATCGGGCGGCCCGAGACCATCGACGAGACGGCGGAACTGGTGACGGCCGCCGGTGGCCGGGGCATCGCGGTGCGGTGCGACTTCACCGTCCCGGCGGACGTGGACGCGTTCCGCGCCCGCATCGAGTCCGAAGTGGACGGACAGCTCGACGTCCTGGTCGACGACGTGTGGGGCGGTGAGCTGGACGTCGAGTTCAAGCCGTTCTGGGAGACCGACCTGGAGCGCCAGCTCCGCATGTGGCGCAACAGCATGGAGGCGCACTTCGTCGCGCTGCACAAGCTCCTGCCGCTGGTGATCCGGCGGGAGGGCGGGCTCGTGGTCGAGGTGACCGACGGCGACTCCGACTCGTACTACCCGGAGTCCCTGGCATACGACTCGGTGAAGGTCGCCATCCGGCGGCTCGGGCACGCGCTGGCCAAGGAGTTGGCGCCGCACGGCGGAACGGCGGTCGCGGTGACACCGGGGTTCTTGCGCTCCGAGCAGATGCTGGAGCACTTCGGCGTCACGGAGGAGAACTGGCGGGACGCGATCGAGGCGGAGCCCCACTACGTGATGGCCGAGACGCCGCACTACCTCGGGCGCGGGGTGGCGGCGCTGGCCGCCGACCCGGACCGGGCCCGGTTCGCGGGCAAGGCGCTCTCGTCGTGGGCGCTGATGCACGAGTACGGCGTGACCGACCTGGACGGCAGCAAACCCGACTGGGGTCGGTGGAATCTCGACGTGGTGTCGACTGGGACCGCTCCCACCAGCGTGGATGCGTCCAAGTACCGATAGTTGACCTCCACAGGTTCCGGTACTGGTCTGAACCAGGCATCTCGGTCGTCCGTAGGCCTGACTACGCGACGAAAGGAAGTGACGGCATGAGCCGACGGATGCCCGAGGTAGCGCGAAAGCGGCGCTGGACGATCGCTGCCGGTCTCCTCGTAGTGGTTGGCGCGGGTGCCGGATCGGCGTTCGCCATGGGTGGCGGAGCTGCCGGTCAAGCCGCCTGCCAGGGCCAGAACCTCACGTTCTCCGCCGAAGGTGGTGCTCCCGGTGTCACGAGCAACCAGTTCAAGGTCGGAACCCAGCTCAAGATCACGAACCTGGACAACAACAAGTCCACGACGGTGCCGGTCACCGGTGTCTCGGGCAGTTGCGCGCTGCTGAACCAGGCCGCGATGGACCAGGTCCGCGAGGCGGGCAAGAACGTGATCCGCAACAACAAGGTGGAGGTCGTCAGCGGTGGCGCCGCCGCCGCACCCGCGGCCGGGCAGCCCGCCGCCGGTCAGCCCGCGGCCGGAGGCGGCGCCTCGGTGTGCCCCGGCAACCTGACGTTCTTCTCCGACACCGCCGCGCCCGGCGTGACGAGCAACAAGTTCGCCGTCGGCACCCAGCTGAAGATCACGAACCTGGACAACAACAAGTCCACGACCGTGCCCGTCATCGGCACGTCGGCCAGCTGCGCGCTGCTGAACACCGCGGCGATGGAGCAGGTCCGCGAAGCGGGCAAGAACGTGATCCGCAACAACAAGGTCGAGGTCGTCAGCGGTGCGGGCGCGGGTCAGCCCGCCGCCGGTCAGCCCGCGGCCACCCAGCCCGCCGCGCAGCCCCCGGCCGCGCAGCCCGCGACCGGCCAGGTCGTCTGCAACGGCTCCACGGTCACGCTCTCCGGTGAGGGCGGCGCTCCCGGCGCCAGCAGCAACCAGTTCCCGGTCGGCACGCAGTTGAAGATCACGAACCTGGACAACAACAAGTCCACGACGGTCAGCGTCACCGGTGTCTCGGGCAGCTGCGCCCTGCTGAACAACGCGGCGTTCGAGCAGGTCCGAGAGCCCGGCAAGTTCCTGATCCGCAACGCCCGCATCGAGAAGGTCGGCTAGGCCGTCCCCGCCCGGCCGGTGTCGTGACGCGTAACGCCACCGGCCGGCAGGGGGTCGCTCAGACGTCCCCCGGACGCACCAGACCGGTCTCGTAGGCCAGCACCACGGCCTGCACCCGGTCCCTGATCTCCAGCTTCGCCAGGATCCGCCCCACGTGGGTCTTCACGGTCGCCTCGGACAGGAACAGCTTGCGGGCGATCTCCGTGTTGGACAGGCCCTTCGCGATGAGCACCAGCACCTCGCGCTCCCGCTCGGTGAGCACGTCCAGCACGGCCGCGTCGCGCAGTTCACCACCGCTCTCCCCGAGGAACCGGCTCAGCAGCCGCTTCGTCACGCTCGGCGAGACCACGGCGTCGCCGCTGGCCACGGCGCGCAACGCGGACACCAGGTCACCGGGCGGGGTGTCCTTCAGCAGGAACCCGCTGGCGCCGTTGCGCAGCGCGGACAGCGCGTACTCGTCCATGTCGAACGTGGTCATCACGAGGATCTTGGACGTGCCGGCCTCGGCGATCCGCTTGGTCGCCTCCACCCCGTCCAGCACGGGCATCCGGACGTCCATCAGCACGACGTCGGGTCGGAGCTGGTCGGCGAGCTGCACGGCGTCGAGGCCGTCGGCGGCCTCCCCGACGACGTCGATGTCTGGTTGGGCGCCGAGCACCATGCGGAAGCCCATGCGCATGAGCTCTTGGTCGTCGACGAGCAGGACTCGGATCACGCGATCACCCTAGGACGCCGTGAGCGGCATGACCGCGCGAACCCGCCAGCCACCGCCGGGATTGGGACCCGCTTCGAGGGTGCCGCCGAGGACACCGGCCCGTTCGCGCATGCCGATCAGCCCGTTGCCGCCGGACACGGCCACCAGGTCGTGCGGTGTGCCGAAACCGTCGTCGGTCACCTCGATCACCACCTTCTCGTCGGTCCTCAGCACCTTGACCACGGCGTTCGCCCCGGTGCCCGCGTGCTTGAGCGTGTTGGTCAGCGCTTCCTGGACGATCCGGTAGACGCTGAGCCCGACCCCGACGGGCAGGTCCTGCACGTCGCCGGTGATCTCCAGCCGCACCGGCAGCCCGGCGGCCCGGCAGTTCTCGGCGAGGTTGGTCAGCTCGCGCGCGTCGGGCTGCGGCGCCCACTGCGTGGCGGACTGGTCCTCGCTGCGCAGCACCCCCAGCAGCCGCCGGAGTTCGGTCAGCGCCTGCCTGCCGGTGTCGGAGATCGTCTTGACCGCCGCCTCCGCCAGTTCCGGCTTCGTCCGGATCGCGTACCCCGCCCCGTCGGCCTGCACGATCATCACGCTCACCGCGTGCGCCACGACGTCGTGCAGCTCGCGGGCGATCCGCGACCGCTCCTCGCCGACGGCGATCCGCGCCTGCTGGTCCCGTTCGGTCTCCAGCAGCTTCAGCCGCTGCTCCAGCTCGGAGTGGTAGGCCCGCCGCGCTCCGACGAAGGAGCCGAGCGCCCAGCTGAACCCGAAGAGGACCGCGACCAGGAACGTCAGGATCACCGCGACCGAGGGGTCGCCGATCCGCCACACCGCCCAGATGAACGTGCCGACGAACAGGGCCATCGAGTAGAGCAGCGCCTGCTGCCTGCCCGCGTACGCCACGATCGTGTACAGCGCGACGGCCAGGGCGAAGTCGCCCGCCCGCACGGGCAGCCCGTCCTCCAGGCCGCCGTGGGTCATCAGCTGGAGGAACCCGCCGAGCAGGATGACGTAGCTGCTGCCCAGCGGGTACTTGCGGCGGAACGCCACCGGCACGGTGAGCAGCAGCCCGACCAGGAAGATCGCGCCGGGGGAGACCTTCTCGTAGCCGACGAGCGCGCTGAGGTCGGCCATGAAGAGGAGCCCGGCGATCAGGGAGTCCCCGAAGACCGGGTGGGCTCGCATCCACAGGCTCAACCGCTGCACGTCGCAAGATTAGGTACTGGGCGAACCTCCCGCGTCGCGCCACGGGCTGAACGTGCGTACGCCTCCAGGTTGACGGCCGTGCCATCCTTGTATCGAGGTGTTGGTACAAAGGGGGTCGACGTGCGGGACATCGCGATCGAACTGGGGACCTCGGCGTTCGTCGGCGTGATGCTCTTGGTCGCTCTGTGGCCGACCGACAAGACCGCCGCGAAGGTGCTGCGGAAGTGGGACGTGGTCGACCCGACGCCCGCGCAGGTCGCCGAGTCGAAGGTGTACCTGAAGCGGCGGCGGCTGCTGTACCCGTGGCTGTTCGTGGCCATCTCCTACGGCACGTCGAGGTTCGTGCCCGAGGAGGGCGGCTACTTCGTCACGCAGATCCCGACCACGGTGCTCGCGGGGATGCTGCTGGCCGAGCTGATCGCCTCCGCGCGTCCCAGCAAGGGCGTCCGCCGGGTGGCCGTCCTGATCCCGCGGCGGGTCCGCGACCTGGTGCCGTCGTGGGGCCTGGTCGCGTTCGCAACGGGGGTCGGCGTCGTCGTGGTGCTGCTCGCCGCGACCCGACCGGTCGAGGTGCCCGCGCTCGTGTTCCTGGCGTTTTGCGCGCTCGCGTCCACCGGTGCGATCCTGCTGGCCGTGAGGCGTCCGACCAGTGGTGACGAGGTCGT
>DATMCA010001782.1:0-9462 GCA_035559015.1 Umezawaea sp.
ACCTCGTAGCGGCGGTACGTGGAGGCCTTCGCCGTCTGCGAGCCGCGCGGCTGCACCGTGGAGATCCGCACTGACTCGTTCTGGTCGGCCCACAGCCTGCGCAGCGCGTGCCTGCCGCCCCGCGCGGTGCGGGTGCCGTCCTCCGGCAGGTTCACGAAGATCAGCTTGACGGACGGGCGGGCGCGCAGCGAGTACTGCTCGACCGCGTGGTCCGCGTCGATCCGCAGCGACTCGCCGATCCAGTCGTCGGGCACGTCCGCCATCGCCGCGTAGGCGGACCTGGCCCCCGCCTGCCTGCCCGCCATGTACTCGGCGGGGTCCGAGGCGGCGGCTTCCCCGGCGGTCAGGAAGACTGTCACCACGGCCCGTTCGGCGCGCACGTCGTCGCGCACGTCCGGGTTCATGAACAACAGGTCGTCGTCCTGGTGGGCGACGACCTGGAGCGACAGCGGGCTGGAATCGCGTGGCGGCTCACCGGGCTGCGGCGCGCAGGCCAGCAGGAAGCACACCAGGACCAACCCGGCGAAAACCCTGAGTCGTGGCACGGCGCCTACGAGGGAGAACTGTCGTTGGTCCGCACACGTCCGCCCTGGTGGTGCCGTGGTGAAGCGAGGGGTCGAAGGCCGCCCGCGTGTCGGCGCGTAGTTTATCCGTTGAGACGACGGCGGATCCGAATAGGTGTGATCCGCGGTGGGTTGTGCAACGCACACGTAGTCCCAGACGTCCTGGGGCCTGGTTGGGTTGCACGAGCCGACCGGAAAGGAACCCATGCGTTTGTCGGTCGTCATCCCGTGCTTCAACGAAGAGCGCGGTCTGGCACAACTGCACGAGGTGCTCAGCCGGGTGCTGCCCGAGGTGGCCGAAGACTTCGAGGTCATCCTCGTCGACGACGGCAGCTCCGACGGCACCCTGCGGGAGCTGCGAGTGCTCTCCGAATCGGACCCCAGGTTCACCTACCTGGCGCTGAGTCGGAACTTCGGCAAGGAAGCCGCCATGCTGGCCGGTTTGAGCCAGGCGCGCGGCGAGGTCGTGGCGATCATGGACGCCGACCTCCAGCACCCACCCGAGCTGCTCGGGCAGATGACGTCGCTGCTCTCCAAGGGCTACGACCAGGTGGTGGCCCGGCGGACCCGGCAGGGTGAGCCGGTGCTGCGGAAGATGATCTCCAAGCTCTACTACCGCGTGATCAACAAGGTGGTGGACGTCGAGCTGGAGGACGGCGTCGGCGACTTCCGGGTGCTGACCAGGCGCGCGGTGCAGGCGCTGCTGTCGCTGGGCGAGTACAACCGGTTCTCCAAGGGCCTGTTCGCCTGGATCGGCTTCGACACCGCGGTCGTCGACTACGAGAACGTGCTCCGCCAGGCGGGCGACAGCACGTGGACCTTCCGCAAGCTGCTCAACTACGGCATCGACGGCGTGGTGTCGTTCAACAACCGGCCGCTGCGCCTGGCGATCTACCTCGGCGGGCTGGTGACCGCGCTGTCGTTCGGCTACGCGGCGTGGCTGCTCGTGTACGCGCTGCGCGTCGGCGTGGCGGTCCCCGGCTACCTGACCCTGATGTGCGGGGTGCTCGGCCTCGGCGGCCTGCAGCTGCTGTTCCTCGGCGTGATCGGCGAGTACCTCGGCCGGATCTACTACGAGTCCAAGCAGCGGCCGCACTTCCTGGTGAAGGAGTCGAGCGGTCCGCACAGCGTGCCGGTCACCGTGCCGCTGGGCCGCGACTCGGCGGGCGGTCAGATGCTGGAGCGGTCGGCGCCGTGAACTGGAAGTCCACCCTGGGCAGGATCGTCCGGTTCGGCCTGGTCGGCGTGGTCAACACCGCCGTCTACTACGGTCTGTACCTGCTGTTGAAGCGGGTCCTGCCGTACCTCGCCGCCCACGTGCTGGCCTTCTGCCTGGCGATGGTGGGCTCCTACTTCCTGAGCTGCTACTTCACCTTCCGCATCCGCCCGACGTGGAAGAAGTTCCTGCTCTTCCCGCTGTCCAACGCCACCAACTTCGTGATCAGCACGGTCGGTCTGTACGTGCTCGTCGGCTGGTTCGGGATGAACCAGCAGATCGCGCCGCTGGTCGCCGCCGCGGCGGCCATCCCGCTGACCTTCGTGGTCGCCCAGTTCGTACTCGTCGACCGAGGCGTCGAAGTCGAAAGAGAGCTCAAGTCTTGATCTCGGCAGCCCGCAGGCCGCTCCACGGTGGGGTGGTCGCCTTCGGCGTGTGCCTCACCGTCGTGCTGCTCGCCCAACTCCCGTTCCTGCGCAACCGGTTCTTCTACGTCTGGGACGACAGTTCGGCGCAGTTCCTGCCCTCGTGGCACTACCTGGGTGAGCAGTTCGTCGCCGGGGACTGGCCGAAGCTGATGTCCCCGGACAACTGGGTCGGCGGCAACTTCGCCGGCGAGGCCCTGTTCGGCCTGTGGAACCCGGTCAACGTCGCCAACTACGTGCTGGTCTCCCGGTTCGACGACCTCTCGCTCGCCGCGCTCGTGGTGAAGACCGAGTTCCTGGTGCTGCTCGCGCTCGGCACGTACCTGCTGGTCAGGGAGTACGGAGCGGGTCGCGGCGCGGCGGCGGCGATCGCGATCGCGCTGCCCTTCGGCGGGTTCACGCTCTACTACGACGCGGCGTCCTGGGCGGCAGGCCTGATGGCCTTCGCCTGGATCCCGTTCACCTGGTGGGCCGCCCGCCGGGTGGCCAGGGGCGTCGGCAGCCCGCTGTGGCCGTTCCTCTTCGGCGCGCTGGCGGTGACGACCGGCAACCCGTACGGGCTGCTCGGCGTGTGCGCCGTGCTGTTCGCGCTGCTGATCGAGTCGTGGGTCGCCCGTGACCGGGCCGCGGTGCTCCGGGTGTTCGTCGTCGGTGTGCTGATCGCGCTGGTGGTGCCGCTGGTCTACCTGCCCCTGCTGGGCACCTCGTCGGTGACGGACCGGGCGGGCCAGGGTTTCGCCAGCAACGGCATCCTGGTGCCCTCGCTGTCGGACTTCCTGAGCCTGAGCACGCCCAGCCAGCTGCCGATGATCTGGACGTTCGCCAACCCCCTCCGGCTCAGCGTGCCGGGCATGTACTTCGCCTGGTTCGTCGTGCCCCTGCTGCCCTGGCTGGACTGGGGCGTGCTGCGTCGCCGGTGGCGTGAGCTGCTGGGCGTCTTCGTCGTGATGGGCGGCTACCTGCTGCTCGCGACCGGCCCGTCGAACCTGTGGATGTTCCGGTTCCCGCTGCGCCACGTCGAGGTGATCTTCCTCGCCGTCGGGATCGCGTTCGCGGTCCTGCTGAGCAGCGGCCTGCGCACCGACCGGCTGCGGACCAGGGCGCTGATCACGGCGGGCGTGCTGCTGTTCACCGCCTACGTGAGCTTCTCGGCGGACGCCTGGAACTGGCGGCGGCACGCCGTCTCGCTCGTCCTGCTCGCCGTCGGCACGGCCCTCGCGGTGCGCCTGGCCCGCGGGCGCGGGCTGTACGTCGTGCTCGTGGCGGGCATCGCGGCGGTGCTGGCGCTCCAGACCGCCTGGTTCCCGAAGAACGCCGACGTGGCCGACTACGGCCTGCCGAACAAGGTCTCCGAGCGCCGCGCGATGCACGACGACTACCAGGGCACGACCTTCCAGGTCGGCTCGGTCGTCATCGGCAACAACGGGCTGCTGCTCGACGCGCACATGGTCAGCTCGTACACCGGCATGGGCAACCGGAAGTTCAACCAGGCGACCTGCCTGAACTACGAGGGCACCACGTGCCCGCAGTCGCTGGAGAAGCTGCTCAAACCGACCGATCTGGCCGGTCAGACCCTGCTCGACCTGCTCCGGGTGGAGACGGTCGTCGTGCAGCGCACGGCGAACGCCGACCCGCAGGTGCCGCCGGGCTGGCGGGTGACCGAGCGCAACGATCTCGTCACGGTACTGCGGCGCGGAACCCCGCTGCCGTGGCCGGACGGCCGGCTCGGCTGGAGCGACGTGCAGGTCTCCTCGGACACCTCCACGGATCGCGAGGAGACCGTTCGGTTCTCCGGTTCGGGCACGCTCGCGTTCGCCAGGCTGGACTGGCCCGGCTACCGCGCGGAGGTCGACGGCAAGCCCGTGGACGTGCGCGAAGGTCCGGCGGGTCTGGTGCTGGTCGACGTCCGCGGCGGTGGCGAGCTGAAGCTCACCTGGAGCGCGCCCGGCCTCGTGCCGGGCCTGGTCGCCGCGGTGCTCGGACTGCTGGGAGCGCTCGGGTTCAGCGCGTTCGCGGTGATCCGCCGCCGTCGGGGTGCGGACGTTTCCGCTGATCAAGCCTCATGAGGGGAAAACGGGGCCGGTTGGGGGGCGACGCCGGTTCACCGGTACCCTCGGGCGCCGTGAGCTTCGCTGGTTATGACCTTGTCGTTGTCGGTTCCGGATTCTTCGGCCTCACGGTTGCCGAGCGCACCGCGACCCTGCTGAACAAGCGGGTCCTCGTGCTCGAACGCCGCGAGCACATTGGTGGCAACGCCTACTCGGAGGCGGAGCCGGAGACGGGTATCGAGGTGCACCGCTACGGCGCGCACCTGTTCCACACCTCCAACAAGCGGGTGTGGGAGTACGTCAACCAGTTCACCGAGTTCACCGGCTACCAGCACCGGGTGTTCGCCAAGTACCAGGAGCAGGTCTACTCGTTCCCGATGAACCTGGCGCTCATCAACCAGTTCTTCGGCAAGTCCCACACGCCGGACGAGGCCCGCGAGCTCATCGCGACGCTCTCCAGCGAGATCAAGACCGCCGACGCGCAGAACCTGGAAGAGAAGGCCATCTCGCTGATCGGCCGCCCGCTCTACGAGGCGTTCATCCGGGGCTACACGGCGAAGCAGTGGCAGACGGACCCGAAGAACCTGCCCGCGGCCAACATCACCCGGCTGCCGGTGCGCTACAACTTCGAGAACCGCTACTTCAACGACGACTTCGAGGGCCTGCCCGTCGACGGCTACACGGCGTGGCTGGAGAAGATGGCGGAGCACGAGAACATCGAGGTCCGGCTGAACACGGACTACTTCGACGTCAAGGACGAGATCCCCGCGGGCACCCCGGTCGTCTACACCGGGCCGCTGGACCACTACTTCGACTACTCCGAGGGTCGCCTGGGCTGGCGCACCCTGGACTTCGAGCGCGAGGTCGTCAACACCGGCGACTTCCAGGGCACCTCCGTCATGAACTACAACGACGAAGAGGTCCCCTACACGCGCATCCACGAGTTCCGGCACTTCCACCCGGAGCGGGACTACCCGAAGGACAAGACGGTCATCGTCCGGGAGTACTCCCGCTTCGCCAAGGAGGACGACGAGCCGTACTACCCGATCAACACCGCCGAGGACCGCGTCATGCTGGAGCGGTACCGCGAGCTGGCCAAGGCCGAGGCGGCGGAGCGCAACGTGCTGTTCGGCGGCCGTCTGGGCACCTACCAGTACCTCGACATGCACATGGCCATCGGCGCGGCGCTGAGCGTGTTCGACAACAAGATCGCGCCGCACCTGACCGAGGGCAAGCCGATCGACGGCAGCATCTGATCAAGACCCGATGGTGATCGCCCGGTAGGACGCTGGTTTCCTACCGGGCGATCACCTTTTGTGAACACGGTGGAACGCCAAGCGCCCGAACGGGCGTTGAACGGGCTCGTAGGTAGTATGAGGGCAACGCCGCCGCACCTGATCCACGACTCGTGGCGTTCGCGGTGCGGCGAAGCACGCCATGACCACACGTCGAACGTTCGAATCTGAACCCGAAACCGCGTTGATGGCGGTTCGCCGGAGGAAGCACGTGACCGAGCAGGCCAAGGCCGTTAGCGCCGCCGCCCCGAAGATCGAGACGACCGCTCCGGACAGCAAGGTCAGCGACGTGGCTTCGGTCCGCGTCGGGACCAGGGGAGCGGGCCTCAACCCCAACCAGGTGCTGCAGCGGGTGATCCTGCCCCGCGACGAGGACCCGCTCGACGTGCGTCCGCTGTACCTGGACGAGCCCGCGAACGTGCACAGCCACGTGGTCTCACGCCGATCCGTGACGGTTCCCGCCTCCGCCAAGGTGTCGTTCGCGTCGTACTTCAACGCGTTCCCGGCCAGCTACTGGAAGCGCTGGACGACCGTCGAGGAGGTCGTGCTGCGCCTCGCCGTGCGCGGCGCCGGCCGCGTGGACGTGTACCGCTCCAAGCCCAGCGGCGACCACATCCACCTCGAAGGCCACGCTGTGCGCAGCCCGAAGGCGTGGACGAACCTCGAACTGCGCGTCAGCCTCAAGCCGTTCGAGGACGGCGGCTGGATCTGGTTCGACGTGTTCACCGACGACACGCCGCTGGAGATCAAGGAGGCGGCGTGGACGACGGACACGCCGCTGCCCGAGCAGAAGGTCGCCATCGGCATGACGACCATGCGCCCGATCGACGCGGTCATCGCGCTGCGGGCGCTCGGCGAGGACCCCGCGGTCCTCGACGTCGTGCAGAAGGTGTTCGTCGCCGACCAGGGCGCCGTCAAGGTCAAGGACACCGAGGGCTACGCGGAGGCGCGCAAGCTCCTCGGTGACAAGCTCGAAATCATCGAGCAGGAGAACCTCGGCGGCTCGGGTGGCTTCACCCGCGGCCTGTACGAGGCGATCGAGCACACCGACGTCGCCCAGATCATGCTCATGGACGACGACATCCGGCTGGAGCCGGACGCCGTGCTGCGCTCCAACGCGTTCGCCCGCGCCTGCGCCCAGCCGGTCATCGTCGGCAGCCACATGCTGAACCTCCAGGCCCGTGCCCGGCTGCACAGCTTCGGCGAGGTCGTGGACCTGGCGACCTGCAACTGGCGCGCGGCGCCCGGCGCGGTCACCGACCACGACTTCTCGACCGACACGCTGCGCGAGACCGAAGAGCTGCACCTGCGCATCAACTCCACCTACAACGGCTGGTGGATGTGCCTGTTCCCGCGTGAGGTCGTGCAGCGCACCGGCTACCCGCTCCCGCTCTTCATCAAGTGGGACGACGCCGAGTACTCGCTGCGCGCGCTGGAACGCGGCTTCCCGACGGTGTCGCTGCCCGGCTCCGCCGTGTGGCACATGCCGTGGACGGACAAGAACGACGCCACGGACTGGCAGGCGTACTTCCACACGCGCAACCGCCTGGTGATGGCGGCGCTGCACAGCCCGTACGACATCCGCTCGACGCTGTTGAAGCAGGGCCTCAAGCTGACCCTGCGCCACCTGCTGTCGATGGAGTACTCGACGGTCGCCGTGCAGCAGAAGGCCATCGAGGACTTCCTCGCGGGCCCGAGCAAGCTGTTCGACTCGCTGCGCACCGCCCTGCCGGAGATCCAGCAGATGCGCAAGCAGTACACCGACGCCCAGATCCTCACGTCGGCCCGCGAGTTCCCGCCGCCCACCTACGACATGGTGCGCGCCGAGCAGATGCTGAAGCCGCCGGTCAACCCCGCCGTCATCGCGGCGAAGGCGTCCAAGGCGCTGCTGCACAACCTGCGCGACCCGGAGGGTTCCACCACCGAGCGCCCGCAGATCAACGTGCCCGCGACCAACGCGCGCTGGTTCCTGCTCGGCAACCTGGACAGCGCGACCGTGTCCAACGCCGACGGCAGCGGTGTCGCGTTCCGCAAGCGCGACCCCAAGGAGTTCCGCCAGCTCATGGCGCGCTCCGCCCGCAACTACCGCAGGCTGGCGCAGGAGTGGCCGCGGATGAAGAAGGTCTACCGCGACGCCCTCCCGGAGCTCACCTCCGTCGAGTCGTGGCGCAAGATCTTCGAGAACTGATCCAGTCGCGCGAAGAGGGCCCGAACCGCTCCGGTTCGGGCCCTTTTCGCACGTCCGGGCGCTGTTCACCACCCCCGTCGGAACCCGGTCCGCTTGCGGGACAACCGATCCACGTGCTCGGGCGTGGAAGGCGCATGGTGGACAAGAAGAGAGCTGACCACTACGACGGTCCGGCGCACGACTACCTGAGCTACTGGGACGGTCGTGACTACGAGCACGCCGCCGAGGAGATGGCGATCCGGAAGTTGTTGGGCGACAACAGGTACGAGCACGCGGTCGACGTCGGCGGCGGGTACGGCAGGTTGAGCCTGCTGCTGCGCCGCTTCGCCGACCGCGTGACGGTCGCCGAGCCCAGCAGGCGGCAGTTGGACGTCGCCGAGCGCTACCTGGCCGAGCACGGGCACCCGGAGATCGAGCTCGTCCAGACCCAGGCCGACGACCTGGCGTTCGCGGACGGGTCGGTGGACCTGGTCACGATGATCAGGGTGTCGCACCACCTGCCCACGCCCGCCGTCGAGTTCGCCGAGATCAGCCGGGTGCTCGCGGACGGCGGCACGGCGGTCGTGGAGGTGGCCAACGTGGCGCACGCCCGCAACCGCCTGCGCTACCTGGCCCGCCGCCGTCCGCTGCCGACCGAACCGGTCGACATCCGGTCGCCGGAGAACCGGACCGACGACGAGATCCCGTTCGTCAACCACAACCCGCACGTGGTGATCGACCAGCTCACCGCCGTGGGCCTGCGGACCGAACAGGTGTTGTCCGTCTCGAACCTGCGCAGCACGGGGCTGAAGAAGGTGCTGTCCGACCGCACCCTGGTGGGGCTGGAGCGCTTCCTCCAGCCGGTGCTGGCCCCGGTGTTCTTCGGCCCGAGCATCTTCCTGTTGCTGCGCAAGGACTAGCTAGCAGCCGCAGGAGTGGTAGACGACGTCCCAGTGGTCGACCTCGCGGAAGTACACGTTGCCGGAGGCAGCCTGCCACTTGTCGCCGCCGATCGGCGTGAACCTCGTGGTGATGTGGTCGTCCAGGCACGGGGACAGCGAGAAGTCGAGCTTGTAGCCGTTCCAGTGGCTGAACTCGCCCTCGGCGTGGCCGACCTCGGTGCCGCCGGTGAGGTTCATCGCGCACCCGCTGGCCTGCTTGAGGGTGATGGCGCCCTGGATCGACATCAGGTTGACCTGGTCGAAGGAGGTGCACGCCGGGTTGGCGCGGTCGGTGCAGCCGCCGCTGGACGACCAGGACACGCCCGCCGTGGCCAGTCTGGCCACGGCGTCGGCGTGGGTGAGCTTGACCGGCGCCGCCTCCTGGGCGTTGGCGGCGGTGGCGCTGAGGACCAGCGCGGTCAGGGTGAGCGTGAGTGCGGACAGGACGCGCACGTGTTCTCCTCGTAGCGGTGGGGACCTTCCACCGACCTCTACGAGTCGCGCGGCCTCGGGGTTGAGTCACTCCTTGATGCCGCTCTCGACCACACCCCGCACCAGGAACCGTTGCAGCACCAGGAACACGACCAGCAGGGGCGTGATCGACACGGCGGCGGCCAGGAACAGCTCGTGCACGTTGATGCTCTGCGCGGTGAGGAACACCGACAGCGCGACCTGCACGGTCCACGCGTCCTGGTCCTGCGCGACCACCAGCGGCCACAGGAACTGGTTCCAGCTCGTCATGAACGCGATCACGCCGAGCGCGGCGAAGAAGCCGCGCGAGTTCGGCACGACGATCCGCCAGTACGT
>DATMCA010001783.1:0-5355 GCA_035559015.1 Umezawaea sp.
GGCAATTAATACATTGCACTCAAGAATCACGCCCGAATTGTGTGACTTTTTGACCTCACTCCGGCGCTGCGTCGTCGAGGGCGAGCAATTCATCCAACACCGCCTTAAGGCGAGGCTCTTGGCGTCACGACGCCACGCCGCCCGCAGGTGGTCATCGAGTATCGGTGTCGATTCGTTGACCGCAACGAAGACGACGTGTGGATCGTCGATGTTCCGAGCGACGGAGAAGGGTGTCAGGTGGCGGGCCTGCGCGCTGACGAGCGCCAGTGCGGTCTGTTTGTCCAGGCCACCTGAACGATGTCGGTGGATGTAACCGATGGCGCGGGCGAGTCGGCGCAGTCGATCGGAGAGCACGGAGCCTCCTGCAGCGGCATCGACATGAAGCTTTGGCCGGCGAGCTGGCCGAGCGACAGCCGGTGCGCCTCAGCCAGCGGTGTGTCGGGTGGCGCCGCCGCGAGCGAGTCGCCGAGGTCTTCCGGTGGTGCGCGAGCGGGCCATCGCAGCAGCAGGTCCCGACCAGATGCTCGTCGAAGTGGCCCACCGGGTGCGCGAGCCCGATGTGTCGACGCGTTGATCGCTGCGCGGGATTGCGCCTGCGTCAGGGGCGGCCGATCACTTCGTCGGCGGCGAGTGCGGACAGCTCGTCGGCGGACAGCCCGAGTTCGGTGAGCACCTCGTCGGTGTGCTGACCGAGCTCGGGAGCAGGGCCCCGTAGGGCGACGTCGGCACCGGCGATCGAGAGCGGCGCGGCGATGGTACGGATGGGGCCCGCCGGCGTGTCGAGCGTCGGGAACAACCCGATCTGCTCCGCCTGCGGGTCGGCAGCGAACTCGGCTACTGTCGCGGCCGGGCCCCAGATGAAGCCGTGGGCGTCCAGCAGCCGGCCCCACTCCGGCAGCGTCCGTTCGGCGAACAGCTGGTCCATCTCGTCGGTCAGCTCGGACATGTGCTGCTTACGGGCGGGGAAGGTGGCGAACCGCTCGTCGGTCACCCACTGCGGTCGTCCGACCGCCTCGCAGAACGACGGCCACCACCGCGGCTCGGGCATGAACAGCAGGACCCACCGATCGTCGGCGGTCTTGAACGCGCCGTGCAGGGCATGCGGCCGGGCGCGCCGCCCCTGCGCCGGTGGATCCTGGCCGTCGACCAGGGTGGGGGCCAGGTCGGTCGCCATCGTCCAGGCCGCGGTCGCCAGCAGGCTCACGTCGACGACCTGGCCAAC
The DNA here is from genome assembly GCA_035559015.1 of Umezawaea sp. Classification (GTDB taxonomy): domain Bacteria; phylum Actinomycetota; class Actinomycetes; order Mycobacteriales; family Pseudonocardiaceae; genus Umezawaea. The sequence goes on from DATMCA010001783.1 coordinate 1,223, forward strand.
GCCGGTGCGCTCGACGAGCCGCAGGGCCGCCAGCACCGAGGACAGCAGTGCCAGCGCGGCGGTGTGGTCTCCCATGGCCGGGCGCAATCGGGGCGCCCAGCTCCCCGGCTCGGTCATCGTGTGGACGATGCCGCCGCGGCCGAAGTAGGCGGTGATGTCATAGCCCGCTCGCTCGACATCCGGGCCGGTGACGCCGTAGCCGGTCAGGGTCGCGTGCACCAGCCGTGGGTTCACAGCGAGCAGCGACTCGCTGTCCAAGCCGTACTTCACCTGCCGGCGCGGCAGCAGGTTGCAGACGAAGACGTCGGCCCGTGCGGCCAGTCGCCGCACCAGGTCGGCACCCTGGGGCTTATTGACCGCAATCGCGATGCCGCGTTTCCCGCGGTTGTCATGCTGGAAGCTGGCGTCGATCTTCGGCACTCCGTCGCCTTCGGGCTGACGAGTCGCCCCCCGCATCGCGTCGCCGTGCAACGGCTCGACCTTGATCACGTCCGCGCCCAAGTCGGCCATCATCGCCGATGCGCCTGGTGCGGCCATCCAGCCGGCCAGCTCGACGACGCGGACCCCCTCGAGTGCCGCCGTCATGCGCGTGCCTGCGCAGTCTCGGCCAGATAGTCGAAGCCCGGCGCGAAGGGGGCGAGGATCAGGTCGACGCGGATGTGGCTGGCCGCCACCACCTCGCGGACCGGCAGGCCGGCCATCGACGCGAGCCCGTGCGCGAACAACTGCAGCCGGGCCGGTCCCGTCCACGCTTCCTTGACGGAGATGTCGGTGCGTGGCGTCGTGGCTGCGGTCGTCTCCTTCGTCTCGGTCATGCGGTCCTCATCTCCTGCCCACTCATCAGCGGTATACCTCAAGTAGGTGGCCGCCCGGCTCAGATCCGCGGTATCTAAGGTCTGGATCTCGGGCCCGCTAGGTCAGCAACGCCGCGGCCGGCCATCTGTCTCGCAACTGACGCGCACATCGCCCGCAGATCCGCCGCCGAGCGAAGTGTCTTGGCCCACGTGGGTGGTGCCGGCTTCGGCGAGCTTGGCGGTGGCCTGCATCCGCATCAGCAGGCTTCCCCAACCACATCAACACCGGTGTGCGCCCGTGTTCACCGCCGCCGAGCGGATATGCTCCATGTCGTCATTCGACGGCACATTCTCGGCCTGAAAGCGACCACGCGATGACCATCCTCGAGCGCTTCCGCATCGATGACCGGGTGGCGATCGTCACCGGCGCATCCAGCGGCCTCGGCGTCGCGTTCGCGCAGGCCCTGGCCGAGGCCGGCGCCGACGTGGTGCTCGGCGCGCGGCGCGAGGACCGGCTGGCCGACACCGCCGCACTCGTCAAGTCGGCGGGCCGCAAAGCCGTCGCGATGCGTACCGATGTCACCGATCCCGAACAGTGCCAGGCGTTGGTCGACGCTGCGATCGACACGTTCGGACGCATCGACATCCTGGTCAACAATGCCGGCGTCGGCACCGCCGTTCCCGCTACCCGCGAGACGCCCGATCAGTTCCGGTCGGTCGTCGACCTCAACCTCAGCGGTTGCTACTGGATGGCGCAGGCGTGCGCGCACGTCATGCGGCCCGGCAGCTCCATCATCAACATCAGCAGCGTGCTCGGCCTGACCACCGCCGGGCTGCCGCAGGCCGCCTACGCCTCGTCCAAGGCCGGACTGATCGGCCTGACCCGCGACCTTGCCCAACAGTGGACCGGACGCAAGGGCATCCGGGTCAACGCGCTCGCCCCTGGCTACTTCGAATCGGAGATGACCGACGAGTTCCCCGACAGTTACATCGAGGGCACCGTGATTCCGCGCACCCTCACCGGTCGCCTCGGCCACGCCGAAGAACTCTCCGCCGCGCTGATCTTCCTCGCCAGCGACGCCAGCAGCTACGTCACCGGCATCACGCTGCCCGTTGAGGGCGGCATGCTCACCACCTAGGAGCCGCGGTGACCAGCACGATCGCACGACCCGACCGCGGCATCACCGCAGCCGGCCCGCTGCTCCACTCTGGGCGATCGCCGACCGCCTGGCGCAGCCCGCTGGCCACTGGGCCCCAGTCCGGCCGCCGCCGCTGCTGCGACCGGCCTACCTGCTAGGGGAAAGGCAGCCATGAACGTCGGAGCGCATCTGAGCAAGCGGGCCGAGTTGAATCCCGGGCTGGAGGCGCTCGTCGACGACGCTGCCGCGCAGCGGTTCACCTTCGCCGAACTCGATGAGCGGGCCAACCGGGCCGCCCACATGCTGACCGGGCTCGGGCTGACCGAACGCGACCGGGTCGCCGTGTTGTTGCCCAATGGCCACCAGTTCGTCGAGACCTTCTACGGCGCGGCCCGAGCCGGGCTGGTGGTTGTCCCGCTGAACGAGAGACTGGTCGCCAACGAGCTCTCATTCATGCTGCGCGACTCGGGGGCCACGGTGCTGGTGTTCGACGGTGAGCACGACACCGTGGTGGCCGACCTGCGCGACCGCGGCGGGACTGACGAAGCCACACCGGTGGTGCACTGGGTCCGCGTCGGCGCCAACGGCCCGCCGTGGGCACTCGACTTTGACGCCCTGGTCCAGGAGGCGCCGGCAGACGCGGTGTCGGTGGACGTCGGCGGCGACCATCCGTTGTTCATCATGTACACCTCGGGCACCACTGGGCTGCCGAAGGGCGCGCTGCACACCCACGACAGCGTGCAGTGGAGTGTGCTCACGGTGTTGGCCAGCGTCGACGTGCGGTTCCGGGACCGCTACCTGATCTCCATGCCGCTGTTTCACGTCGGGGCGCTCAACCCGATGGTCTGCTGTATCTATCGCGGCGCGACCATCGTCATGTTGCGCCACTTCGACGCGAAGCGGATCTGGGCGGTGTTCCGCGACGAGCAGGTCACCATCACGCTGGCCGTCGCCGCGATGCTGAATTTCATGCTGCCCACCTATCGGCCCGAACTGCGCGAGTCGTTGCGGCTGCGCTGGATCATGAGTGGCGCGGCGCCGGTGCCCCCATCGTTGATCGAGTCCTACGCCCGCCTCGGCTTCGAGGTCCACCAGGTCTACGGGCTCACCGAGACATGCGGTCCGGCGTGCGTGATCAGCCCCGATGAGGCGCTGTCCCATATCGGGTCGACCGGCAAGGCGTTCTTTCACACCGAGGTGCGCATCGTCGACGCGCAGGGCGCTGACGCGGGACCCGGCGTGCCCGGTGAAGTGCTGGTGCGCGGGCGCCACATCATGGCCGGGTACTGGAACCGACCGGAAGCGACCGCGGAGACGATTACCGACGGCTGGTTGCACACCGGGGACATCGCGGTTCGCGACGCCGACGGCTTTATCTATATCCAGGACCGGATCAAGGACATGATCATCTCCGGGGGAGAGAACGTGTATCCGGCCGAGATCGAAGATGTCCTGCTCACCCACCCTGGCATCGCCGACGTCGCGGTGCTGGGCATGCCGTCGGCCAAGTGGGGTGAGTCGCCGGTGGCGGTGGTGGTGCGTTCCGACCCCGGCCTCGACGAGGCCGCCGTGTTGGCTCACTGCAGTGGCAAGCTGGCCCGGTTCAAGCTGCCGAAGCGGGCCGTGTTCACCGACGTCATCCCGCGCACCTCGACCGGCAAAGCGCTGAAACGGCTGCTGCGCGAACAATTCCCGTTAGACGCCCCCGAGTGATCAAGGAACATCCGTGAAACAACTCACCGGCCTGGACGCCGCGTTCCTCTACATGGAGACCCCGACGACGTTCGGGCATGTCACCGCCCTGATGATCTTCGAACGGCCCAACCCGGACTACGACCCGTACGCGGCGGTGTACGCCAAATACGCCTCGCTGGTCGGTCAGCTGGAGCCGCTGCGGCGCCGTGTGGTCGGGGTGCCGTTCGGATTGGACCATCCGTACTGGGTGGCCGACCCCAACTTCGACCTCGATTTCCACATCCGCGAAATCCACCTGGCCCGGCCCGGCATGGTCGATCAACTCGCCGAACAGGTCAGCCGGATCGTCGGCCGGCCGATGGACCGCTCCCGGCCGCTGTGGGAGGTCTACGTCATCGACGGCCTGCATAGCGGTCGCTGGGCATTGCTGACCAAATACCACCACGCCACCATCGACGGCGCCGCCGGACAGCTGATGCTCAACATCCTCACCGACACCGACACC
>DATMCA010001784.1:0-2693 GCA_035559015.1 Umezawaea sp.
GCGGCCCTCCTGGAGACGTCCGCCATCGGTGTGTACGCGATGTACGTCGGGCTGCTCGTGCTGCTGGTGGGCGGCATCTGGGCGGGCTTCGCGGGCGGCCACTGGGGCCGGCTGTGGATCTGGGCGGCCCTCGCCACGCTCATCGTCGTGATCGCGGTGATGTACGCGGTGGCGACGCCGTTTTACGGACGGATGCGCGCAGCGGCCAGCCTCGGCCAGTATGCCGAGGGCGCCAACAAGTTCAAGCCGCCGGCGACGGAGGCCGACCTCGAGATGCTCGCGACGTCGAACCGCCCGATCGTGCTGGCCGTGGTCGGCGGCATCGGCCTCCTCGTCCTCGTCTGGCTCATGGTCCTGAAGCCCTTCTGACCGGGGTCAGCCGTTGGCTGTCGCCCAGCGCTGAAGGACGATCGCGGCGTCTGCTGGATTCATCCGGTAGCCACGTGCGTCGGCGTCCCAGGTGACAAGGTCGCGCCGGGCGACACGGCGCATGACCTTGTTTGGGCCAGCCACGATGCCGGCGAACGCTGTTCCCGTCTTCTTGCCGTAGCGGTCGGCGAGCTCCGCGTCCAGGACCAGAGCTGTGTCCTGCAGAGAGAGCTCAGCGACCTCGCGCAGGAACCGACGGCTGTCTGAGCCGCGGATGGCGTTGAGCACCTCACCGAGCTGGCGCCTCCGCAGATCGGCCTGATCCGCCTGGTCGCCCTGATCCTCGCCCAACTGACGTCCGGGTCCCATCACCCAACGCCACGCGAGCGCCAGCAGCTGCTCCTCCGTGTCGGCCTCGAATTCGATCCTTGGCACTTGAAATATCCTGTACAGACTCGTAACGAAACTGTCGCGAATATATCACGAGACGTTTCGTGGTAGACTGCGTCTCTCGGCTGCAAGGCCGCGAACCGTCCGATCCTTTGGCCCCTCGTGCTTCGGAGAGTCATCGGCGAGTCCGCTTCGTGTCGACTTAGCCGCATTGGGGGCACAAGGAGACCAAATGAACTGCACACGAATCTCGACCTACGAAATGCTCAACGGCACGTTCCCTGAGCTGACCACCCTTGCCGAAGGCGGAATCCTGCCGCAATACGTCAAGGAGCCTGGCTTCGTGAACTACGGACTGGTCGACGTCGGCAACCACAAGGTGGTCGCGATCAGCATCTGGGAGACCCGCGAGGCGGCTCAGCATTCGGCTGTCCTCGCCGACCAGTGGGTCAAGGACAACATCGCCGACCGAGTTCGGCTCCTGACCACCCAGATCGGCGACCTTGCCCTCTTCCGGGGCATTCCCGTCACCGCCTAACCAGCCCTCTGCTAAGGCCGCGGTGCGCGGCCGGTCGGCCTACCCGCCGCCCGCGCGTTCGTGACCAATCAAGCGCCGTTCCGGCTCACCGCCGGGGCGGTGTTTGGCGTTGAGGCCCTCGTGGACACTGGGGCGCCGTCGAGGACGACCTCTAGGCAGGTCTAGCTGCCGTTCATCCTCGTGCGGCCCAACCACATGATCCCGGCGAGCATGGCCAGCAGGGCGATTCCGGCGAGCACGAGCGCCACGGTCGTGGGACTTCGCTTCGGCTCAACGAACGCCGTGTCCGGCAGGGTAGCCTGGGTCGGAGTGGCCGCGGGCTGCGGTGACGCTGTCGGCGTCGCCGCGGGCGCGGTAAAGGAGACGGAGAGCGTGATGGCCATGTCCACGCCGCCGGGGCTCCCCCCATCGATGGTCCCGTGGCCGGCGACGATGACGGTCGCCGGAACGCCGATGGCGGCAGCTTCCGTCAAGGCATCCCGCGCCTCCGCGTCGATGACCGCATCAAGGAGACGTGCGGCCCCGATGAGCACGTCCCCGTTCGACTGCAGGTCGACCTCGCCTGACAGCGTGATGTTCGCGTCGATGGCCGACGCGTTCCCTGTGCTGATATCGATCGTAAAGGTCAGGGTCAGCGGAGCGCCGCTGTCGGCGGCGGTGGCGATGATGGCGTTGAGGCCCGCGTTGTCGGCGACGATCTGCGTCGGCGCGAACAGTCGATCGGCGATGGTGTATCCATCCGACCCCGGCCCGAACAGGTCAGGAACCAGCTCGACGAAGCCACTGATCGAACCCGAGGCGGCGAATGCCAGGGAGGTGATCGTGCCGGCGTCGCGGTCAACCGTCAGACAGGTCGGTGGACCGCCGGCCAAACCCGGAAGATTCGTGTTGGCCGGTGGAACCAGGGTCGCATCGGCGGCGATCGTTTCGGTCGGTCCGCTCAAGCCGAAACTGATCGACCCGGTCGTGACCGCGACGGGGTCGGGCGCAACGTAGTCGTGGAACAACCCGCATTCCACGGTGGTCGTGGCCGCCGACACCGCTCCGCCGCTCGCGGCCAAGAGCAGCAAGGCGCCCATGACAGCACGCAGCGCGATCGGGAACTTCACCAGCGGCTCATCTCTGTGCGGGAAAGGACTGACCGCAGCCTGCTCCGCTGAGTCCCACACCGCCATGGCGCGAAAGTCCCGCCCTGGACAGAGGTCGTCGCCCACGGGACAGGATCAGTCGGCCGTTGGAGTGATCGCCGCACCCGCGATAGAATCGGCACCCGTTGGCGGAGTAGCTCAGTGGTAGAGCAGGGGACTCATAAGCCGCTCCCACTGAACGCTGTGGTCGCTACGTCAGGACCCTGAGCGAATCCGGTCCAGTTATGAGCTCAATCCACGGCTGGGCG
>DATMCA010001785.1:0-4043 GCA_035559015.1 Umezawaea sp.
GCCACGATGGCCGCCCGCATCCGCCAGGCCCACACCTACTTCCGCGGCCGAACCACCGAGCAGAACCTCACCACCGCCGCACCCTGGACCAGCCCCTGGCTACCCGAAGGTTTCGGACAGGAGTTTTGGCCTGGTGCTTAGTTGTCGCTGCAACTATTCCCCGCTCCGGGGGTAGGAGGGCTTGAGCGCCTCCGCACGATCCCAGACCGAGGCGGTCGACGGCACGCCCGCCAGGCGTTCGGCCAGCACGTCGAGGCTGACGTGCCACCCGGTGACCATGTCGAGGCTCCAGCCGTCCCGGATCTCGGCGGTCTCGCCGGGCGCGTCGAACACGTCGGTGAACACCAGCAGGCACCCGTCGCCGTGGGGCGTCAACTCCCACCTCAGCACCTCGCCGGCCCACGTGTACTCCAGCGTCGACGGCGGGTCGACCACCGTCACGCAGCCCTCGGACACCGAGTCCCCGTCGATCCCGAACCGCCGCTTCGCCTCGGCGGTCAGGTCGAACCGGGCCACCGCCCCGACGACCGCGCTGAAGTCCAGCACCCGCACGGGGAACCAGGCGTTCAGCCCGGCGGGCGTGGTGAGCGCTCGCCACACCTTCTCCGGCGGGTGGGGGAGCCGTCGTTCGAACCGCAGGACCAGCCTGCCGTCCTCGGTCGAGCCGAGCGTGCCGCGCATCGCTCCCCCCTCAGGCGTAGTGCTCGCGGAGTTCCTCGGTCCGGTCCTCCGGCCAGGGACACCGGACCTCCCCGAACGAGGCCGCGAAGAACAGTTCCAGCTGGACGTGCCAGGCGGCCAGCGCCGTCGCCGCGTCCGCGCCCGGCGGCAGGTCGTGGGTCAGCTCCACCCGCGTGCCCTCCTCCGGGTCGTGCACGACCTCCCACCGCACCGGCCCGTACGCCAGCACGTGCGGCGGCTCCACCACCGTCAACGGCTCGACCGGCACGTACGCGTTGGTCGCCCGCACCGGCGGCTCGTCACCCACCACGGGCTCGGAGTCCTCCACCAGCAACGCCCACACGTCCGCCGCCGACTTCCACACCAGGTCGCGCACGAACCGGACCCGATTCCCCTCCAGCGACCCCTCATCCAGCCCGAACAACCGGATATATGCCTCCATCGGCCCCAGCCACTCGGACGGCGCCTCGAACTCCCGCCCGTCCAGCAGCGCGTCCAGCGCGTCCAGGCACACGTCCCACCCGATCGCGTTCCGCCCGGCCGAGATCCGCCCGCCACCGATGACCTGGCTGAACCGGATCAGACACCCGTCGCCGTCCGGCGACAGCTCGAAGCGCAGCACGTCGGAGTTCCACCGGAAGGCGAACAGCCTCGGCGGGTCCACTTCGAGGACCTCACCCGTGCTCTTCCCGTCCACCGGCGCCTGGTCGGGGAACGTGAAGACCATGGGGGTGCCCGGGGTCAGCTCCAACTCGACCTCGGCCGGGAACCACGCGGCCAACTGGTCGGCCTCGGTGATCGCCCGCCAGACCTTCGCCCGCGGGTGCTTCACCGTCCGCTCGAACCTCAGCACCGGCTTGCCACCGACGGTCTCCAGTCTCGCGCTCATCCCTGAGTCCCTTCGTCGGGCATGGTGTCGAGGTGTCGCTCCAGCGCGTCGAGGCTGTGCTCCCACATGCGCCGGTAGGGGGCCAGCCAGGCGTCGATCTCCGCCAGCGGCGCGGGTCTGATGCGGTACCAGCGACGTTGGGCGTCCTGGCGCACGTCCACCAGGCCGGCTTCGCGGAGGACCTTCAGGTGCTTGGAGACGGTGGGTTGGGTGAGGGTCAGCCGGTCCACCAGGTCGTTGACCGGGCGCTCGCCGTGGCGGAGGAGGTCGAGGATTTCCCGGCGGCTGGGGTCGGCCAGGACGGCGAAGGTAGATGCCATGTGGGGAATATAGCTAGATGGGCATATTGTGGCAAGTGCTGGACCGTGCGACGCTGGGGGTCCGGGCGTGGCTAGGTATCCGGAGGGGCGGAGATGGTCCGGTTAGTGGTGATCGTGGCGTTGCTGGTTCTGGGTGGGTGTGGGGCTGGGGGGTCGGTGGGGCCGTCTTCTGCGCCTGTGCCTGCTTCGGTGACTGTGACGGCTTCGTCGGTTCGGTCGGTGGGGAAGACGTGCACGGTGCCGGACGTAGTGGGGATGGTGCACCAGACTGCGCAGGACACTATGCAGGCGAGTGGGTTGTACGTGCTCTTGGAGCGGGATGCTTCGGGGCAGGGGCGGTTGTTGATCAATGATCGGAATTGGGTTACCACGGGGCAGGAGCCCGCTGCCGGGTCTGTGGTGGATTGTGGGGTAGAGGTGACTTTGACGGCTAAGAAGATGGGGGAGTAGGTTGAGTAGGGACGGTTTGGGTTCGCTTTGGGGTGTTCGATTTGACTTGGGGCCCCTCTTTTTGGCGCTAGTCGGCCCAAAACGGCAGGCTGAACAGCTGACGGCCGACTGAGTTTAGCGCCAAAAACCCCAAGTAAAATCGAACACAGTTCCGGCGGAAGTGGAGAGCGGCAGGCTCGGCCAGGTGGGTGGTTGGGTGGCTGCGGGCTTGGTGTCGAGGTTCGATGCAGGTCGTGGTTCTGAGAGTGGGGATCGTGGGTTCGAGAGTGGGGGCGCGGTGCCAGTTCGGAACGTCCCGGCCTGACGCATTTCGCCTTTCTGTGCTTTGAATCCAACCCCCAAGTTGGGTGGGACAGGGCTTTGGTCTGTGTCCGATTTTACTTGGGGGATTTGTCCCTTAAAATTGTAGATCGGGAAGGGCTTTCGGGCACTGCCTTTTCGCCCGATAAAGGGACAAATCTAGGGGCCCCAAGTCAAATCGGACACACCACCGCCGGAAATCCCATCCGCAAAAACATCCCAACAAATGCCAAATGCCCCGCATCCCCCCACAGAGGAGAAACGCGGGGCAAATAGGCATCACCCTCAATAATCCCGATGCGAAGCGAGCTCAGCCACCGCGTCCAACTCCGCCGCCGCCCGAGCCGCCGGCTCCGCAGCCGCCAAATGCCCCCGAGCCCGATCCAGCAGATCATCGGCCCGAGCCTGGCTCCAAGCCCGACCCCCGGCCAGGTCCACCAGATCAGCAGCCCGCCGAAGATCCTCCCCGGACAACGGCAGATCCGAGTGGTACAGCACGTCCAACTCCCGCCCGGCCTCCGTCCCCGAGTTCAAAGCCGCCACCACCGGCAACGACTTCTTCCGGTTCCGCAGGTCCGAGAACACCGGCTTCCCGGTCACCTCGGGATCCCCCAGATCCCCAACAGGTCATCGGCGAACTGGAACGCGAGACCGAGGGCCTCCCCGAACCCCCGCAGATGAGCCACCTGATCAGGATTCCCGCCACCGAACAGCGCCCCGATCTCGCAGGCGCACCCGAGGAGCGCCCCGGTCTTCCCCTCGGCCATCTTCACGCACTCCAGCAGGTCGACGTCCCCGCGCTCCTCGAACGCCAGGTCCGCCGCCTGCCCGTCCAACAGGGCCTGCACGGCGACGCTGATCATGCGCATCCCCTGCTGGGCCGACGGGTGCCCGCTTGCCGCCAGCTCGTCGAGCGCGAGCATCAGCATGGAGTCGCCCGCGAGGATCGCGGAGTTGACGCCGAACACGCTCCACGCCGTGGGCCGGTGCCTGCGGGTGGTGTCGTGGTCCATCACGTCGTCGTGCAGCAGCGAGAAGTTGTGCACCAGCTCCACCGCCACCGCGCCGCTCATCGCGGCCGCGGCGAACCCGCCCACGGCTTCCGCCGCGAGCAGGGTGAGGGCGGGGCGGATGGCCTTCCCGCCGTTGGCGCCGGTGGCCTGACCGTGCTCGTCGCGCCACCCGAAGTGGTACCCGGCGATGATCCGCATCGACTCGGGCAGCCTCTCGACCGCCGACCGCAGGGCCGGTTCGACGCCGAACCGGCTCCACGACAGCACCTCGTGCGCCGAGCGGACCGCCTGCTTGTCCTCGACATCGGTCATGACCAGTCCTTCCTCAGCAGCGTGATCTCAGCGGTCGATCTCGACGTTTTCGAGCACGCCGAGCGCGTCGGGGACGAG
>DATMCA010001786.1:0-16848 GCA_035559015.1 Umezawaea sp.
ATCGCGAAGCCCGACGGCCGGGAGGTGTTCCTCCGGCACCTCGCCGCCAAGGACGTCACACCGACCCGTGAGGACCTGTCCGCCGAGCACGTGGCACGGCACCTCGCCGTGGAACCGATGTCGTCGATCGCGAGCCTGGCCGCGGTGATCCAGGACGCACGGGGAGTCGACCCGGACGGGACGTTCAGCGCCTGGCTCGACGCTGCGTTCACGGCGCTCACCCAGCAGAGCGGCGCGGTGGCGGAGCAGGTCAAGGAGCATCGTGACGGCGGGTACCGCGCGCTGCTCGTGACGACCGGGTTCTTCGAACAATCGCCAGCCGACGTCGTGTTCAGCGCGGACCAGGAACTCCAGCGCGTGCTGGAACTGCCCGCCGAGGAGGTGCACCTGCTGGAACGCGCCGACTTCGCCGAACGCCTCGACGACATCAGCGCGTCGATCGACGACGGAGGACTGGTCGGATTCACGAAGCTGGCCTACGGCGCGGCCGTGCGCACCCACTTCTGGCGCAACTTCCCGGATCTGCGTCGTCCGTTCCGCCGGTGGACCGGTGAGGTGCTCCGACAGCACGACCGGTCCGCGGAGCAGGTCTGCACGCTCGTCGACCGCTTCGCGGACCAGTGCCTGGCCACCGGTGATCACCTGGACCTGGTGTGGCTGGCCGATTTCTGGACCAGGGAACCGGTCAACCCCACGGCCGCCCGGCAGGCGCTCGTGCGCGGACTGGCGGACCGCAAGGTCGACTGGGTGTTCCGGCGGGAAATCTACCGGTGGTCGCGCAACACCGCGCTGAACGCCTGTCTGGCGCACGTGCTGATCTCGGTCTGCTCCGAGGAGATGATGTCGACGCGGCCCGAGCAGGCGCTGGTGCGGTTGAAGAACCTGGCGCGCAACCGGGACGAGGCCGTCGCGCGAGATGCCGGTGCGACGCTGAGCCGGCTGGCGCACAACGACAACCGGTTCTTCCGCTCGTTGCTGCGCCGGATCGCGGGCAACCCGAACGACCACGGCCTGTTCCTGCGGTTGACGTCCCCGCGCCGACTCGTCGAGCCGCCGCACAGCGGCTCGCAGCCGCTCATCGCCCACCACGACGTGCGAGCCGCGTTGACCACCGGGTGGTCCTCGGTGCTGGCGAACGAGCCTCGGCAATTGTTCGCCGAGCACGTCGTCGCCTGGCTGTCCAACCCGCGCCTGATGGACCTGCTGGTCATCGCCTGCGGCGCGCGGGCACGTGACTTCAACACGCTCTACCTGATCGCCCGCGACTGGGTCCGCGAGGCGGCGGAGGCCGAGGACCGCGCCCACCGCCACCGCGTGGCCGCCCACCTCAACCGCATGACGGACACGGCGTTCGGACTGACCACCGAGGAGAACCTCCGATGAACCTGGATCGCCAACTCTTCCCCGCGCTGCTCGCCTGCGCGACGTTGTTGCCCGTGGGCGTCGGTCTGGGTTTCGGCTGGCCGCCGTGGCTGTGGATCCTGCTCTCGCTCGCGGTGCTGGGCGCCCTGATGGCGAACCAGCGGAGCCAGCTCCGGCAGGAGCGGCAGCAGCAGCTCAGGCAGCGTGTCGCCGAGACGCCCGCACCTCGGGTCGAGGTCGTCACGTCCAGTTCACCACTCGCCGTCACGCCGCTCGCCAGTGCGAAGCCCGACTACGACTTCCTGTTCGCGTGCACGATGAAGTGGCGACCGGTCGAGCACAGCGCCGGACCGGAACACGGGGACCCGAGGTCGGTCGTCGCGGACAACCTGCTGGGGCGGGCCGCCGCGGTGGTGGCGCGCGAGTCCCCCGGCGACCTGGCGTCGGCCCGGCTCCGGCTGTCGGCGGCGTTGGCGCAGGGCGGGCCGGACAGGTCGGGCCGCTACCTGGTCTGGGCCGAGGAAGTTTCGCTGGTCGTGCCGGAGGCTGATGCGATCCGCCTGCGCCAGCTCGCCGACCTGCGCAAGCGCGAGGAACTGTGGGAGCACGAACGCGACCACGAGCGGAACGTGCGCGCCTACCTCGGCGAGGACGTGCTGAAGGACACCGGCACGGCGGTGGTGTGGTGGCTCGCCAAGCACACCGAGCAGGTGACCGAGACCGTCGGTCTGATCGGCGCGTTGGCGAGGTTGTCCGCGGCGGCCAACAACATCGAGGTGGTGGACCCCTCGCACGCGCCACAACCCGTGGTCACGCACAACGGCAACGGGTCGTCGCCGGACAACGTCCACCGCTACCTGCCCGAGTTCGAGGAGTCCCACGCGGTGTTCGGCCGCCAGTTGTCGACCCTGCTCCAAGCGCACGAGGAGCCGGAGCGGGCGAGGAACGTCGAGGACCGCTACAACCCCGGCGACGAGGAGTCGGTGTCGGGCGACCTCGACGAGCCTGACCTGGACTGATCGGAACTGTCGGTGCTCGGTCGTACCCTCGCTGTCATGACCGAACCCATCACGACGGCGGCCGAGGTCCGGCGGTTGTTGAACGTCACCGAGGCGTCGAGGGACCGCTTCAACAACTGGCACAGCACCCGGCCGCGGGTCGCCGCGCACGCGTTGGGCCATGCCGCCGTGGTCGTCAACGCCCTGAGCTCGGCCGATGCCGAGGCCGTGTTCCGGCGGGACTCGCTCGGGGCCGCGTTGAGCGCGCGGGGGCAGCCGGTGCTGGAGATCGACGACTGGAGGCCGGAGTTCGCGCTGGCGCACACGTTCCACCACGCCGTGGAGGAGCTGGGGCGATTACCGGGCTGGGCCGAGTTCCGGGGGTTCTGCCAGGCCGATGAGCGTGCGGCGGAGATGGTGTGGGGGCCCGCGGCGGACCTGGTCGACCGGGTGGTCGGTCGAGGGGTCGAGGGGTCCGTCGCGCGGGCCGCGATGCGGCGGCGGATCGGGCGGGAGTACGCGGAGTTCGTGCGGTCCCTGTACGTGGCCGCCGTGCTGCGTGAACGCGGGCTGCCCGCGTTGACGCACCCGTTGGCGGAGACGGTGTTCGGGGTGGACGCGTGGGCCGGGCGGGTGGTGTTCGTGCTGCGCGAGGGGCCGCACCGGGCCGAGGAGCTGCTGTTCCAGGCGATGCCGCCGTTCTTCTTCGAACGCGTGCCGGGGTTGGGGAGGGGGTTGCCGTCCGATCGCGAGCTGGACACCGTGGTGCGGCGGCTGACGCCTGCGACATGATGTGCCGATGGAGCGGCTGGCCACCACGGAGGCGACAAGCGCGCGGATGAGCGGGCAGCGCACGCGCGACACGGGCATCGAGGTGGCGCTGCGCCGCGAACTGCACCGGCTCGGGCTGCGCTACCGGGTGCACCGCAGGCCGTTGCGCGCCGTGCGCCGGGAGGCCGACGTGGTGTTCGGGCCGTCGAAGGTCGCAGTGTTCGTGGACGGCTGCTTCTGGCACGGGTGCCCGGAACACGCCACCTGGCCCAAGCGCAACGGCGAGTTCTGGCGGGCCAAGATCGAGGCGAACCGGACGCGCGACGCGAACACCGACGTGGTGCTGGCCGACGCCGGGTGGCTGTCGGTGCGGGTGTGGGAGCACGAGCGGCCGGAGGTCGCGGCGGCGCGGGTGCACGAGGCCGTGATCAGCCGCCGTTAGGCTGACAGCGTGACCGAGCAGCCGATACCGATGATCGACTTGTTCGCCGGCTGCGGCGGCATGACGTCGGGGTTCGTGGCGGCGGGCGGGTTCGAGCCGGTCCTGGCGGTCGAGTGGGACCTGCACGCGGCGGCGACGTACGCGGCGAACTTCGGCGAGGGCCACATGAGGTGGGCCGACATCGCCACGATCCCGGACGCCGAGATCCCCCGTGCCGATGTGATCATCGGCGGTCCGCCGTGCCAGGGCTTCTCCAGCCTCGGGGCGCAGGACGTGCACGACCCGCGCAACAAGCTGTGGCAGGAGTACATCCGGTTCGTGCGGCACGCCGCGCCGAAGGTGTTCGTGATCGAGAACGTCGACCGCTTCCTGGCGTCCGACGAGTTCGCGCTGCTCCAATCCGAGGTCCGGCCGGGCGGGCTGCTGGAGGAGTACGCGCTCACCGTCGCGCTGCTGCTCGCGGCGGATTTCGGCGTGCCCCAGCGGCGCAAGCGCGCCATCGTCATCGGGTCCCGCATCGGCGAGATCCCGATCCCCGCGCCGACGCACGCGCGCTCCGGTGGCCTCCCGCGCTGGCACTCGGTGCGCGACGTGCTCACCGGTCTGCCGGAACACCCCGCCCGCACGTCGCTGCCCGCGTCGAAGGTCGAGTTCTTCGGTGTCGAGGTGCCCGGCCGGTTCAAGGCCGAGGACCTGCACATCGGCCGCAACCCCACCCCGCTGTCGCTCCGGCGCTACCGGTCGGTCCCGCCGGGCGGCGGCCGGTTCGACCTGCCGTACGAGCTGATGCCGCGCTGCTGGCAGGAGAAGAAGACCGGGACGACGGACGTGATGGGCCGGATGCGGTGGGACGAGCCGTCCCTGACGATCCGGACCGAGTTCTACAAGCCGGAGAAGGGTCGGTACCTGCACCCGCAGTGGGAGCCGGGCGAGGACGGCCACCGCGTCGACCGGCCGATCACACACCTGGAAGCGGCCCGGCTCCAGACCTTCCATGACACTTTCGAGTGGTGCGGAACGAAGATCCAGGTGGCGAAGCAGATCGGCAACGCGGTGCCGCCGATGTTGGCGAAAGCGTTGGCACAGCACATAAAGCCGTACCTGACGGGGGCCGAGCCGACGCCGTTGTCGTGCGGTCTCTGTCCGGGTTAGACGCTCCGGACCCACCGGGAATTGTCGGACCCCGTCCCTAGCGTTGCGGGCATGACGACGACCAGCACTTACGACAGCCAGATGCAGCTCGGCCCGATCAACTACCGGGTGCGGGCGACCGCCCAGCAGGACGTCCTGCTGGAGGTGTTCGGCGCCGATCCCGAGGGCGCCGTCGTGGCCGAGGGCGTGATCCGACTCCCCGTCAGCGGTGGCGCGGCGGTCGGCAAGCTCCTCGGTCGCGTCCTCGACGGGCTGGCCAGGATGGGCGCTCCGCCGCCGGGCAAGCCGCAGCCCGCGAACGCGAAGCAGCCGTGGACCGCCGAACTGGACGAGGAACTGCGCGAGGCCTGGCTGGACCGGGCCGACCAGGTGCCCGTGGCCGAGTTGATCAGGTCCCTGGCCGACCGGATGGGCCGCTCGCCGACGTCGATCCGCTCCCGCCTGCCCCGCGTGGGCTGCGATCCGGACATCGTCGGCAGGCCGCTCTCCCCCGAGGCCGCCCAGGTCCTCGGGGTGACGCCGTGATCCGCCGCCTGCGCGGGTTCCTGTCCGCGTTCCACCACCATTTCACACGGGTGCTGTCCGCCGGCGCGTGGAAACGCGCCTGCTCCCCGTGGCGGACCACGGGGAGCAGGCACGGCAGGGGTCGCAGGGTCGGTGGGCTACCAGTTCGTCAGGCCGGCTCCGAACGGGTAGAGGGGGTTGCCGTAGGTGCTGGGCACGGGTTGGTTGGCGTCGATCTTGGCGCGGATCTCGGTGCGCTGCGCCGCGGTCGCCCCGAGGTCGTAGGGCAGGTCCCACTGCTCGGTGGCGTCGGCGGGGATGTCGGTGCCGCCGGGCCGCAGGACGTCGTTGAGGCTGCGGGGCAGCTGCCACGGGAGCTTGCCCATGGGCGTGTAGTCGCCGAAGAGCAGGCTCGCGAGGGCCGGTCCCATCTCCTCGCCTCCCCGGTAGGTGACCACGATGGAACTCGCCAGGTCGTTCCACTCGGTGATGACGTAGGGGCGCGGCATGACGAGCACCACGACCACGGGGATGCCCTGGTTCTTGAAGTTCTGGATCAGCGCGAGCTGGTCGGCGGGCAGGTAGGGCTGTTCCTTCACCCAGCTCGTGGCGTGGGTGTAGGAGGTCTCGCCCACCGCGACCACCGCGAGCTTCGGGGCGGGCCCCGTGTCCTGGTAGACGTTCACGCCCGCCTGGGTCGCTCTGGCCCTGATCGCTTCGAGCATGGTCTGGGAGCCGTACTCCTGGTGCAGGAAGCTGGTCCAGATGCAGCACGCGGCCGTGTCGTTGGCCCGCGGTCCGGCGACCACGATGTTGTCGCCCGCGTTCAGGCGGACCGGCAGGGTGCCGTTGTTCTTGAGGAGGGTCATGGCTTCCCGCGAGGCCTGGTTGGCGAGCGCGGTGTAGGCCGGGGTGTGGAACCGGTAGGGCCCGTTGACCGGGTCGCCGTAGGGGTTCTCGAAGACGCCGAGCTGGAACTTCAGCCGGAGGACCCGGCGCACGGCGTCGTTGATCCGGGCGGCGGGCACGTTGGCGGCGAAGTTGGCGATGGTGAAGCCCACCGCGCCGGGGTCGGCGCCGCCCATGACGTCGGACCCGGCGTTGGCCGCACCGATCCACGAGCCGGAGGGCAGCCAGTCGGTGGTGATCAGGCCGGTGAAGCCGAGGTTCTGGCGCAGGTAGGCCAGGATCTTGGCGCTGTCACCGGCTCCGGGGCCGCCGGGGTCGATCAGGGAACTGCCCGCGTAGCCGGGCATGATGTTGACCGCGCCCGCCTCCATCGCGGCCCGGAACGGGATCATGTGGTACTTCACCGTGACCTGGTCGTACACGATGAGCGCCTCACCGCCCGCGCCCTCACCCGGCCAGTGCTTGACCGTGGCCAGCACGGACGCCGGGTTCAGCTCCGGGCCGCCCTGCAAGCCCGAGACCAGTGCGCGGACCTGGGCCGCGGCGACCTCGGCGCTCTCGCCGTTGCCCTCCTGGATGCGCGGGTAGAGCACCTTGGTGCCGACCTCGGCCAGCGGGCCGAGCACGCCTCGGGTGCCGACCTCCAACTGCTCGCGGCGCTGCATGTCGCCGAGCTTGTAGTCGAGTGGGTAGTCCTTGGCCGCGGCCAGGGCGCTCTGCGTCGGGTAGGTGGTCTTGTAGCCGTGGATGGTGTCGCCCGCCGACACGGTCGGGATCCCCAGCCTGGTCCCGGCTCCGGCGAGCAGAACGTTGTGCAGGTCCTGCGCCTCGGCGGGCCCGAAGTGCCAGCCGGACTGCGGGAACTGCTGGGCGTTGTAGAACATCTGGTAGGCCTTCTCCTCGATCGTCATGCGACCGAGGAGGTCGTTCATCCGCGTCTCGACCGGCTGCCGCCAGTCCTCGTAGGGCTCGATGGTGCCGTTCTTGTTGAGGTCGCGGCTGCCGTTGACGGTGCGGACACCGTCGTTGACCGTGGTGAGGGTCGGCAGGTAGAGGCTGAAGGTGCGGATGTTCGAGGCGCTGGTGGCGTTCGCGCCGTCGACCGCGACGACGTACCACTTGTACGTCCAGCGGTCGGAGATGTCCCAGGTCGGCGTATAGGTGGTGCCGGTGGTCTCGGCGACCTTCGTGTAGAGGTCGATCAGGTTGCCGGAGGCGGTGAAGTCGTAGTCGGTGCGGCTGACGTTGAGCCACACCTGGTAGCGCGCGGTTCCGCCGACGGCGGCCCAGGAGAACGCGGGTCGCCGGGTGTTGGTGATCATGGCGTTGTCGGCGGGCGCGCTCAGGGCGAAGCGCCCGGTGACGGCGGGGGCCTTGGTCGGGCCGGACAGCAGGGGCGCGGTGGTGGCCGACTCGTCGACCGTGCCGAAGACCTGGAACTCCCACAGCGAGTAGCCGTAGCCGGTGGCGCGGGCCGTTCCGTAGAACCGCAGGTACCGGCCGGTGCCGCTGACGGTCAGGTTCTCGGTGCCGCCCGCGCCGGTGGTGGTCGAGTAGATGGGCGTCCAGGCGTTGCCGTCGTTGGACACCTCGATCCGGTAGCCCGTCGCGTAGGCGGCCTCCCAGGTCAGGGAGACCCGGTTGACCGTGGCGGTGGCGCCGAAGTCGACGCGCAGCCACTGCGGGTCGCTGCCGTGCTGGCTCGACCAGCGGGTGCTCGCCCGGCCGTCCAGTGCCGCGGCGGGCGCGTTGCCGCCCTCCCACGAAGACGCGGAGACCTGCTTGAACTGGGAGATCGGGGTGCCGCCGCCGACGGGGCCGCCGCCCGTGGTGCCGTACACCTGGAACTCCCAGAGGGAGTAGCCGTAGCCGGTCGCTCGGGCGGTGCCGGTCAGCCGCACGTAGCGGCCGCTGCCGGAGACGGTCAACGACTGGTTGCCGCCGGGGCCCGTCGTGGTGGTGTAGATCGGCGTCCACGCGGTGCCGTCAGCCGAGGTCTCGATCCGGAACGCCGTGCCGTAGGCGGCTTCCCAGTTGAGCACGACCCGGTCGACGGCGGCGGTGGTGCCCAGGTCGACCTGCAACCACTGCGGGTCCGCGAAGGTGCTGGACCAGCGCGTGCCGAGGTCTCCGTCGGTGGCGGCGGTCGCGGGGGTGCCCGCGTTCTCGGCGGTGGAGGCGGTGGTGGGCTTGCCCTGTGACAGCAGGGTGCTCGCGGCTTCGGCGGGCCGAGCGGTCGAGAGGAGGTAGCCCGCGAGCAGGGACGCGACTACGGCGAACACGAGCATCAGGCCGCTGCCCCGGCGTCGGGACAGCGGTTGGACGAGGGACGAGAAGGGCATGGCGACTCCTGGCAGGGCGAGAGCACGACTCGGCGCCGCCGTTGACGGTGCGGGATCGACGGCGGTGTCGACATCTGGGAGAGCGCTCTCCCGATCAGCGTTGTTCACCCGACCCGAATCGTCAAGGCGTTCGACGACCGGTTCTTTTCGAGGCGGTCGAGCGGCTCCCGAGGTGGGCCGACTAGGGTCCGACGGGTGTTCGTGCTGCACGGCTTGTGCACGGCCGATGGCCGGTTGGCGCTGTGGGCGGAAGACTCACGGCCTGCCGAACGCGCCTCCGACACACCCGACCGGACCAGCTCCGACGCGCCCGGCCACGATGCCCCCGACTTCCCTGCCCAGGGCGTCTCCGGCAAGCCTGACCGGATCGCCGACGGCACCCCCGACTCTGCCGGCACTCCCGGCCGAACCGCCGTAGGTGCCCGCGACTCAGTCGGCCCTGCTGCCTCAGGTCTAGGTGTCCACGGCACGCCCGACCGGAGTGTCACCGGCGTATCCGACTCGGTCGGCTCAGATGCCTCCGATCAGGGCGGCCACGACACGTCCGACCGGAACGTCGGCGTCTCCGACTCGCTCGACCGAGAAGTCTCCGGCGCGCCCGACAACGACGCCTCCAGCCCGCTCAACCCGGACGCCTCCAGCCACCTCGACCGGAGCGCATCCGCCACCCCCATCCACGACGCTTCCAGCCCGCTCAACCAGGACGCCTCCAGCCACCTCGACCGGAGTGCGTTCGCTACCCCCGCCCACGACGCGTCCGACCCGCTAAGTCAGGAGGCCCTCGACCCGCTCAACCGGGAGACCACGGGATCACCGGCCCGTGCTTCCTCCGCTCCGCTCAACCGGAATGCCTTCGGCATCTCCGCTCGCGCTGCCATTGGCGTTCCCGACCGCGACACCCCCACCTCGTCCGGTCAGGAAAGCTCCGGCGCGCCTGGCCAGGCCGACTCCGGTACGCCCGACCGGCGTGTCTCCGGCGTGGTTCGCCAGGTCGCCCCTGGTGCGTCGGGCGGAGGCGTGGCGCCGCATCCGTTCGCGGTTGGCGGTGACGTGCTGCTGGAGCTGCTCGGTGGGGGCAAGGCGGACACGGTGGTGGTGCGGTTGCCGTCGTACGCGTCGGTGCCCGCTGCCTCGCCGGAGTTGGTGCGCGACTCGCTGACCGCCGATGCCGCTCCCGAAGAGGCTCTGCGGCTGCGGGGGTGGCTGGTGCCGGTCGTGGTGGTGGAGGTGCCGCCCGAGTCGGTGGTGGACTGCCGCACCGGTGCGTCGGTCCGGTACCTGACGGACGTGGCGGAGTTCGCTCGGGATCTGGTGGCCCGTGGTCGGGTGCTGCCGTCGGTTGACGCGCACGCGCCCGTCGCCCGGTGGGTGCCCGCGCTGTCCGGTGTGGACTCGATGCGGTTCGCCTCGCTGCGCGACTCGATGCCGCCCGTGTGCCGTGGCGCGGAAGGAGCGGGGAGTCCGGAGGCGGTGCTGCGCGGCGCGTTGAACGCGTTGGTGGACAACGAGGTTCGTGGCGCGCTGGGCGGGGTGGGGTCGTTGACCAGGGGGCGCACGCCGGTTGACCTGTGGTTGCGGGCGCTGGTGGGTGAGCCGGTGTTCGAGGCCGATGCCGTGGATCTGGTCGAGCTGCGGGCGAAGCTCGGGGAGTGGCGGGCCGGTGCCGAGCGGGAGAGCGCGGTGCGGGTGTGCTTCCGGCTCAGTTCGCCGGACCAGGGTGGGTTCACCAACGAGGGGTGGCGGCTGGAGTTCCTGTTGCAGGCGGTGGACGAGCCGAGCGTGGTCGTGCACGCCGAGCAGGCGTGGCGGGACGACGGTGTGCTGTGGCGCTGGGTGGACCACCCGCAGGAGGTGCTGCTGGCCGATCTCGGGCGGGCCAGCAGGCTGTACCCGGAGTTGGACGTGGCGCTGCGGGAGCGGCACCCGACGCGGCTGGACCTGGACGCGGCCGGGGCGTACGAGTTCCTGACGCGGGCCGCGCTGCTCGCGCAGGCGGGGTTCGGGGTGTTGCTGCCGACGTGGTGGCGCGAGCCGCGAAGGCTCGGGCTCAGGCTGACGACCACGACGGCCAAGCGCGGCGATCCGGGCGTGGTGGAGTCGGAGAGCAAGCTCGGGCTGAAGGCGCTCGTGGGGTACCGCTGGGACCTGGCCCTGGGTGAGGACCGGCTGACGGAGGAGGAACTGGCCGAACTGGCGGCGGCGAAGATGCCGCTGGTTAAGGTGCGCGGCCAGTGGGTGCACGTCGACCAGCAGCGGTTGACGGCCGGGCTCGCGTTCCTCAAGCGCGGTGGCACCGGGCGGATGCCCGCGGAGCAGGTGCTGCTCCAGTCCTGGTCGGAGGGCGACGACAAGCTGCCGCTGCCGGTCACCGGAGTGCACGGCGACGGCTGGCTCGGCGACCTGCTGTCCGGGCAGGCCGAGCAGCGGCTCGAACTCGTCGAGCCGCCCGCGGGTCTGCACGCCACGTTGCGGCCGTACCAGGTGCGCGGGTTGGCGTGGCTGGCGTTCCTCGACGAACTGGGGCTGGGCGCGTGCCTGGCCGACGACATGGGGCTCGGCAAGACGGTCCAACTGCTGGCGCTGGAGGTGTGGAAGCGGCAGGACGGCAAGCGGCCGCCGACGCTGGTGGTGTGCCCGATGTCGGTGGTCGGCAACTGGCAGCGGGAGGCCGCGCGGTTCGCGCCGGGATTGGACGTGCACGTCCACCACGGCGCCGATCGCCTGTCCGGCAGGGAGTTGCGCGACACCGTCGCGGCGCACGACCTGGTGATCACGACGTACGCGATCGCGACGAGGGACGCGCTGCCGCTGGCCGAGGTCGAGTGGGACCGGGTCGTGCTGGACGAGGCGCAGAACATCAAGAACGCCTCCACCCGGCAGTCGCGGGCGGTGCGCGGGTTCCCGGCGCGGCACCGGGTCGTGCTGACCGGCACGCCGGTGGAGAACCGGCTGGCCGAACTGTGGTCCCTGATGGACTTCGCCAACCCCGGCATCCTGGCGACGCTGAACACGTTCCGGGCGCGCTTCGCCATCCCGATCGAGCGCTACCGCGACGAGGACGCGGCCGTCCGGTTGCGCAAGATCACCGCGCCGTTCTTGCTGCGGCGCCTCAAAACCGATCCGCGGATCATCAGCGATCTGCCGGACAAGCTGGAGATGAAGCAGCTCTGCACGCTCACCACCGAGCAGGCGACGCTCTACCGCGCCGTGGTGAACGACATGCTGGAGCGGATCGAGGACGCGTACGGCTTGCAGCGCAAGGGGATGGTGATCGCGGGCATGTCGAAGCTCAAGCAGGTCTGCAACCACCCCGCGCAGCTGCTCGGCGACGGGTCGCGCGTCGCCGGGCGCTCCGGCAAGGTCGACCGGCTGGAGGAGGTGCTCGAAGAGATCATCGCCGACGGCGACAAGGTGCTGTGCTTCACCCAGTTCACCAGGTTCGGCGCCATGATCGTGCCGCACCTGGCCGCGAAGTTCGACACGGAAGTCCTGTTCCTGCACGGCGGAACACCCAAGGGCGCTCGTGACCGGATGGTCGAGCGGTTCCAGTCGGCCACCGGGCCGTCGATCTTCGTGCTGTCGCTGAAGGCGGGCGGCACGGGTCTCAACCTGACGGCCGCCAACCACGTCATCCACCTCGACCGCTGGTGGAACCCCGCCGTCGAGGACCAGGCGACCGACCGGGCGTTCCGGATCGGGCAGCAGAACCACGTGCAGGTGCGGAAGTTCGTCTGCATCGGCACGCTGGAGGAGAAGATCGACCTCATGATCGAGGAGAAGCGCTCGCTGGCGCAGCTCGTCGTCGGCGCGGGTGAGAACTGGCTGACCGAGTTGTCGACCGGTCAGCTGCGCGAACTGCTCACGCTGTCGCCGGAGGCCGTCGGTGGTTGAGCGGCACAGCACCCTCAGTCCCGCAACGCACCCGATCCACACCGCGGACAGGCTCACGCGGCACAACACACACCGCGAGATCGCACGGACCTGGCGGCCGCAACAGTTCCCGGAGGCCGTCGATGGTTGAGTGGCACGGCGTCCCCAAGCCCGCGGCGCACCCGATCCGCATCGCGGGCGGGCTCACGTTGCGCAGCAAGCGCGGGGAGATCGCGCAGACGTGGTGGTCGCGGCGGTTCATCGAGGTGCTGGAGTCGTTCGGCATGGCCAGCCGGCTGGAACGGGGGCGTGCCTACGCGCGCACCGGGCAGGTCATCAGCATGTCCCTGTCGACCAGCCTCGTCGTCGCGCTGATCGTCGGCACCCGGCCCGAGCCGTACCGCGCGCGCATCGGGGTGAAGAAGTTCAACGACGACGAGTGGCGCCGGATCGAGCGGGCCCTGGCGGGTCAAGCGATCTTCGCCGCCAAGCTCCTCGCGGGTGAGATGCCGCCCGAGGTCGAGGGTGTGTTCACCGAACTGGGCCTCACCCTGTTCCCCGAAACCATGCGGGAACTGTCGATGGACTGCACGTGCCCCGACTGGCAGGCGCCCTGCAAGCACCTCGCCGCCACCTGCTACCTGCTCGCGGAGTCGTTCGACACCGACCCGTTCGAGATCTTCGCGTGGCGCGGGCGCGACCGCGAGGAACTGCTGGAGAACCTGCGCGACCTGCGCGGGTCGCTGAGGGTGCAGGAGCAGCGCACCGAGAAACCGGTGACACCGCTGGAAGACTGCCTCGACCACTACTGGGAACAGCCACCGGCACCCGCCGTCCCAACCCCGGACCTCGTGGTGACCCAACACCCCGACGCCCTCCTCGACCAACTCGACCCGCTCCCGTTGACGGTCCGCAAGCGCAAGGTCGTCGACCTCCTCCGCCCCGCTTATCGCGCGATGGTCAGGGGCTCCGGTCGTCAGTCGTAGGCGAATGTGCTGGAACCTGCCCGCGGATTCGAGGAGAGCGGCCCCGACACCGCGCTCGTGCGGCGAAACAAGTGCCGTCGATGGACCCAGCCCGGTTGCCGAATACCGCGTGATCCTGTGCGGGCGCGAACTCGGAAGACGGGTCACGAGGCTGGAACTCCGTGCACCAGCTCAGCCGATAAATGTGCGGTGTCAGCCGCCTGCCACTGACGGGAGGACCTGGAGTTCGCAGCCGTCGTGGAGGATGGTTTCGGTGCCGGAGAGGCGGCGGCACTCCTCGCCGTCCACGTAGAAGTTCACGTAGCGGCGCAGGGCTGAGCGTTCGTCCCTCAGGCGGCGGTCCAGGAGTGGGTACCGGGCGGCCAGGGCGTCGAGGGTGGCGCCGAGGGTGGCGGCGTCGGCGACCTCCACCTCCAGCTTGGCGTGGCCGTCCACCGCGGATCTGAGGACGCCGGGGACCAGGACGACGACCCTCATGCCGGGATCACCGCCGCTCGGACGGCGAGGACGTCCGGGAGGTGTTCGAGCAGGCGCTGCCAGTGGTCGCCCTCGTCCGCGCTGGCGAAGACCTCGCCGGTGCGGGACCCGAAGTAGACGCCCGCCGGTTCGGCGTCGTCCACGCACAGGGCGTCGCGGAGCACTGAGCTGTAGAAGCCCGAGTCCGGCAGGCCGTCGGAGAGGGCCGTCCAGGACTCGCCCGCGTCGTCCGTGCGGTAGACGCGGCACTTCGCGTCCGGCGGGAACCGGCGTTCGTCGGCCTCGATGGGGAAGCTGTAGACCACGTCCGGCTTGCGGGGGTGGACGACCATGGCGAAGCCGAAGTCCGTCGGCAGGCCGTCGGCGATGGACTCCCAGGTGTCGCCGCCGTTGTCGCTGCGGTACACGCCGTGGTGGTGCTGGAGGTACATCCGGTCCGGCCGCTCCGGGTTGGTGGCGACCTTGTGCACGCACTGGCCGAACTCGGGGTACTCCTCGGGCAGGAAGCTCACCTTGACGCCGGTGTTGCTGGGACGCCAGGAGTCGCCGCCGTCGGCGGTCCGGTAGACGCCGCCGGTGGACATGGCGACGAGGACGCGCTGGTCGTCGGTGGGGTGCGGCAGCACGGTGTGGACGGCCTGCCCGCCGCCTCCGGGTTCCCACTCCGGGCGGTGGGGGTGGTTCCACAGGCCTTCCACCAGCGAGTACGTGAGGCCGCCGTCAGTGGAGCGGAACAGGGCCGACGGCTCGGTGCCCGCGTAGACCACCTCGGGCTCGGACGCCGGACCCGGGGCGATCTGCCACACGCGGGCCAGCGAGGCGTCCGTGCCCTCGGGGAAGGAGACCGGGGCGTGGTCGGGTTCCCGCCACGTCACGCCGAGGTCGTCGCTGGTCGAGATGCTGGGGCCGAAGTGCTCGCTGGTGACGCCCGCGAGGACGCGCGGGGTCGGCCCCCTGGTGTCGATCGCCACGGCGTACACCTCCGTCATGGCGTGGTGCGGACCGGTGACGGCCCAGGTCTCCCGGCCGTCCTCACTGGTGGCGAGCCAGAGACCCTTGCGCGTGCCGATGGCGAGCAGAACCTTGCCGCCCATGAATCCCACCTCCCGGACGTGACCTCCGGCACGCTACGCCCGGACTTCGACGAATTCGCGCCGGCAGCCACCTGACCACTTAAGTTACTGACTGGTAGCGTGCGGCGGAGCGGACACGACCCGAAGGGAGCCACGGTGGCGGACTCGCTGTTCGACCCCAACAGCTACGACCCCAAGCACCTCGACGAGGAGAGCAGGCGGCTGCTGCGGGCGACGATCGACTGGTTCGAGGCCCGCGGCAAGCGGCAGCTCACCAAGGACGACCAGGAGCGGGTCTGGTACACGGAGTTCCTCGACTTCGTGAAGCGCGAGAAGCTGTTCGCGAAGTTCCAGACGCCCGCCGCGAACGCGGGCGGTGACCCGGACAAGCGCTGGGACGCCGCGCGCAACGCCGCGTTGAGCGAGGTGCTGGGCTTCTACGGCCTCCAGTACTGGTACGCCTGGCAGGTCACGATCCTGGGCCTCGGGCCGATCTGGATGAGCGACAACGCCGTGGCCCGCGAGCGCGCGGCGGCCCTCCTCGACGACGGCGCGGTGTTCGCGTTCGGCCTGTCGGAGAAGGAGCACGGCGCGGACGTCTACTCCACCGACATGGTCCTGACGCCGACTCGGCAGGATGAACACCACGACGGCACGACTGGGCCCCTCTTCAGGGCGAACGGCGGCAAGTACTACATCGGCAACGGCAACGTGGCGGGCATGGTGTCGGTGTTCGGCCGCCGCGCCGACGTCGACGGCCCCGACGGGTACGTGTTCTTCGCCGTGGACAGCCAGGACGAGCACTTCCACCTGGTGCGGAACGTGGTCGACTCGCAGATGTTCGTCAGCGAGTTCCGCCTGGAGGACTACCCGATCTCCGCGGACGACCTGCTGCACAGCGGCGCGGACGCGTTCAGCGCCGCCCTGAACACGGTCAACGTCGGCAAGTTCAACCTGTGCACGGCATCGATCGGCATCAGCGAGCACGCGTTCTACGAGGCCATCACGCACGCGCACAACCGGATCCTCTACGGCAACCCGGTCACGGACTTCCCGCACGTGCGGCAGAGCTTCGTCGACGCCTACGCGCGACTGGTCGCGATGAAGCTGTTCTCCGACCGCTCGGTGGACTACTTCCGCTCGGCCTCGCCCGAGGACCGCCGCTACCTGCTGTTCAACCCCATCACCAAGATGAAGGTGACCAGCGAGGGCGAGCAGGTGATCGACCTGCTGTGGGACGTCATCGCGGCCAAGGGCTTCGAGAAGGACACCTACTTCGCCAGGGCGGCCCGCGACATCCGCGCCCTGCCGAAGCTGGAGGGCACGGTGCACGTGAACTTGGCGCTGGTGCTCAAGTTCATGCCGAACTACCTGTTCAACCCGACCAAGTACCCGGCGGTGCCCACCAGGCACGACGCCGTGGACGACGAGTTCTTCTTCCGCCAGGGCCCGGCCCGCGGTCTCGGCCAGATCCGGTTCGACGACTGGGAAGTCCCCTACCGCGCGTTCGCCGAGGTGCCCAACGTCCAGCGCTTCCACGAGCAGGCGTCGGCCTTGAAGGCGCTGCTCACCACGGCCGCGCCGGACGCCGCGCAGCAGAAGGACCTGGACTTCCTGCTGAACCTGGGCCACCTGTTCACCCTCGTGGTCTACGGCCAACTGGTGCTGGAGCAGGCCGAGCTGACCGGCGTCGACCGCGACGTGCTCGACCAGGTCTTCGACGTGCTCGTGCGGGACTTCTCCGGGTACGCGGTCGCCCTGCACGGCAAGGCTTCCTCGACCGACGCGCAGCAGGCGTGGGCGTTGGGCCAGGTCCGCAAGCCCGTCGTCGACGAGGCCCGGTTCGGCCGGGTGTGGGAGCAGGTCAAGGCGCTGTCCGGCGCCTACGAGACCCGCCCCTAGACCGGCACGACCCGGCCGACTTCACGGCCGCCGCCCAGCACCGGCACGCTCAGGTGCTCG
>DATMCA010001787.1:0-6383 GCA_035559015.1 Umezawaea sp.
CAGCTCCTGGGCGGCCGTGAACACGTCCTGCCACAGCCGCGCCTCCAGATGGCTCTCCATCTTGGGCAGGTAGAGGTACGGGCCGCTGCCGCGGGCCAGCAGCTCGGCCGCGTTGTGGAAGAAGTGCAGGCCGAAGTCGACCAGCGCGCCCACGGCGGGGCGGCCGTCGACCTCCAGGTGCCGCTCGTCGAGGTGCCAGCCGCGCGGGCGGACCACGATCGCCGGGCGCTCGACGTCGTCCTTGAGCGCGTAGTGCTTGCCCTCCGGCGAGGTGAACTCGATGGTGCCGCGCGCGGCGTCGTACAGGTTGACCTGGCCGGAGACCACGTTCTCCCAGTGCGGGGTGTTGGCGTCCTCCAGGTCCGCGAGCCACACCTTGGCGCCCGAGTTGAGGGCGTTGATCGCCATCTTGCGCTCGGTCGGCCCGGTGATCTCCACCCGCCGGTCGGTCAGGGCCGGCGGCGCCTCGGCGACGCGCCACTCGCCCGTGCGGACCTTCTCCGTCTCCGGCAGGAAGTCCAGCTTCCCGCTCGCCCGCCGCTCGGCGCGACGCTGGAGCAGGTCGTCGCGGGTAGCGGCGAACGCCCTGTGCAGGCCCGCCACGAAGTCGAGCGCCTCCGGGGTGAGCACCTCCTCATCCCGTTCGACCTTGGAGCCGATGACAGCGACACCGTTGTCGGGCATGAAGGTCCACCTCGGTTTCTAGGGCTGACTTTTCTACTTCGCGGACTATAGTTTTTGCATAGCGGAACTGCAATGACGACTAGACTCCACCCGGCCTACTACGGGAGTGATCATGGCGCGCGAGTCATCCGGCGGAGTGCAGTCCCTCCAACGCGCCTTCGACCTGCTGGAACGGCTGGCGGATGCGGGTGGTGAGGCGAGCCTGTCCGAGCTGGCGGCCACCTCCGGGCTGCCGCTGCCGACCATCCACCGCCTCATCCGCACCCTTGTCACGCTGGGGTACGTGAGGCAGAACCGCAACCGTCGCTACACCCTGGGTTCGCGGCTGATCCGCCTCGGCGAGAGCGCGGGGCGGCAGTTCGGCACGTGGGCGAGGCCGTACCTGACCGAACTGGTCGACGAGGTCGAGGAGACGGCGAACCTGGCCGTGCTCGACGGCGACGAGGTCGTGTACGTGGCGCAGGTGCCGTCCAAGCACTCGATGCGGATGTTCACCGAGGTCGGCCGACGGCTGCTGCCGCACGGCACCGGCGTCGGCAAGGCGATGCTGGCGCAGCTGCCGCGCGCCGAGGTGCTGGCGCTGCTGGAGCGCACCGGGCTGCCCGCGTACACGCCGAACACGATCACCGACCCGCAGGAGCTGCTGGACTCCCTGGCCCGGATCACCGAGCAGGGGTACGCGCTGGACGAGAGCGAGCAGGAACTCGGCGTGCGCTGCATCGCCGTGCCGCTGATCGGCGCTCCCACGCTGTCCGCCGTGTCGGTGTCCGGCCCCGAGGGGCGGCTGACCAAGGACGCCGTCGCCCGGATCCTGCCCGAGGTCCTGGCCATCGCGAAGCGGTTGACGGACCAGGCCATCAGTTCTTGACGTGCCAGGACCGGGACGTGCCCGCACTGCGCAACAGGGCCCGGTAGGCCGCGTCCAACCGCCGCACGTCCACGTCGGCGCGCAGCGCTTCGACCAGGTGGTGGGTGAGGGTGACGGGGCACGACGAGCCCGTGCTGACGAGCGTCGGCACGCCCCGGATGTCCAACTGCTCGGTGACCGCGGACCGCGGATCTTCCAGCGCCGCGACGGCTTCGGCGGAGAACCGGCAGTCGAGCACCAGCAGCCGCTGGTGGGCGGGCGCGTCCAGCAGGAGGTCCCGCACGTCGCGGAACGGCAGCGCGGTCCAGCGGACCAGTTCGAGCCGGGTGTCCGGCGCCGCCAGGAACAGCCTGCCGCGCCCGTCCAGCAGGCCGTGGCCCGCGTAGTGCACGAACAGCAGTTCCTCGGCCTGCGACGCGGCCTTCTCCAACCCCTCGCCCAAGGCCCGGACGGTCCGGTCCGCCAGCACCGAGCAGCGCAGGCCGCCGTCGGTCAGCGCGGTGGCCAGGTCCACCAGGTCGCCCCGGACCTCGGGTAACTCGGACAGGTCGGGGTCGGCCGCGACGCTCGTGCCCATGAGCACGGCACGGGACCGGACACCATCGGGTAATCGCACGTCAGCCGCGCCCCAGTTCGACGACGGCCCCGTGCGGGGCGGTGATCTCCACGCCCACCTCGGTCTCCCGCCGCTCGAACCACTCCGGACAGCGCGGGCACACCACCCGGCCCCGGCACGACCAGGGGCACGGCCGCGGGACCACCATTCCCCCAGGCCGCACGCCTGGCAAGTCGGACGTCACCCGATCGTGGAACTCCGGCACGGTGACGTGCCGGCAGTCCGCCGAAAGCGGGTCCGCACGCACCCCGACAACACCCGGAACCCGATCTTCACCACCCCTCTCCCACGGCAGTTCAAACCAATGGAGATATGGCAACCCGTATCAATTCGCGGCGATATTAGGGGCCAATCAGGGGTATCCGGCCACTAGTTCGGTAAGTACTCTTCTCAACGAGTCTCGCCATTCCGCCATATCGCGGTTAACGACTTGGAGAAGGCGGCCAATTGAGATGAAAGTATTGGTTACGAGCTGCCCCAATCAGGGGCACTTCTACCCCATGATCCCTTTGTTGTGGGCGCTCCGGAGCGCGGGGCACCACGTGGTCGTGGCCATGCCGAAGAGCATGGCGGGCGTATCCGCGGCGGCGGGCGTGTCGTCGGTTTCGCTCGGGGACGACATCCCGTTGGCGGGACTCGTGGCGGACCACGCCCAGCGCCCTCCTCAGGACGCCAGCGTTCAGTCGCTGGCCGAGCACGTGGCCGACTACTACGGCCCGCTCGCGGAGCGCAACGTCGGACGGCTGTTCGAGATCGCCGAGCGCTGGCAGCCGGACGTGGTGATGCACACCTCCTGGGAGTACGCGGGCCCGATCGTGGCCGCGCGGCTGGGCATCCCGACGATCAGGCACGGCTGGGGCCTGACGCTGCCGCCGGAGGTCGACGAGCTGGTGCACCAGCGCCTGGCCTACCTGTACCGCGACTGGGGCCTGCACGGCGCGCCGCCGCCCCCGGTCCGCTGGATCGACGTGTGCCCGCGCAGCATGCAGGTCGGCAAGCCGCCCGCCGAATCGCTGCCGATGAGCTGGATCCCGTTCAACGGATCCGCCGTCCTGCCCGACTGGCTCCTGCGGAAACCGCAGGCCAAGCGGGTCGCCGTGACCCTGGGCAACGTGCCCATCCGCGGCAAGCACTCCCAGGTGCTGCACACGACGCTGGAGGCGTTGCGGGAGATCGACACCGAGGTCGTGGTGGCCGCGGGGTGGGGCCTTGAGCACGACGCCGACCTCCCGGAGAACGTCCGAGTGGTGCGCGGGATGCCGCTGCACGACCTGCTGCCGACGTGCGACCTGTCGATCACCCACGGCGGCGCGGGCAGCCTGCTGGCGGGCGTGGCCCACGGCCTGCCGCAGGTGGTGCTGCCCCAGATGTGCGTGCACTTCCAGCACGGCGACCGGCTCGCGGCCATCGGCGGCGCCGTGTCGCTGCACCCGGCCGAGCAGACCGTGGAGAACATCCGCGAAGCCGTCTGCGGACTGCTCGCGCATTCCGGGGCGCGGCTCGTCGCGGCCCGCCTCCAGCAGGAGAACGACGACCAGTTGTCCCCCGCCTCCGTGGTGAAGCACCTGGAGACCGTGGTGGCGCCGCGCAGCGAATGGGCAGTGGTATGAGCCTTGAGCAGGAAATATTAGAAACAGTGCGGAAATATCATCGTGAGAAATCTGGGCCGGTGGACTTCGTTCCCGGCGAAACGCCCATATTGACCGGCGGCGCGGTGTTCGACGAAGACGATCGAGTCGCGGTCGTCGAAGCCGCGTTGACCATGCGGATCGTGGCGGGAAAATCGACTCGCGAATTCGAATCGGCCATGGCCCGCGTGTTCGGGCTGCGCAAGGCTTACATGGTGAACTCGGGTTCGTCGGCGAACCTGGTGGCCGTGACCGCGCTGACGTCCCGCAGCCTCGGCGAACGCAGGCTCCAGCGCGGCGACGAGGTCGTGACGGTCGCCGCGGGATTCCCCACGACGGTGAATCCGATCATCCAGAACGGCTTGGTCCCGGTCTTCGTGGACGTCGAACTGGGCACCTACAACGCCACCGCCGAGGCCATCGCCTCCGCCATCGGGCCCAAGACCAAGGCGATCGTCCTGGCGCACACCCTCGGCAACCCCTACGAGGTGGAGGAGATCGCGCAGATCGCCCGCGACAACGGCCTCTGGCTCGTCGAGGACAACTGCGACGCGCTCGGCTCCACCTACCGCGGCAGGCCGACCGGCACGTTCGGCGACCTCGCCACCGTCAGCTTCTACCCGGCGCACCACATCACCACCGGCGAGGGCGGCTGCGTCGCCACCGGCAACCTCAAGCTGGGCAGGATCGTCGAGTCCGTCCGCGACTGGGGCCGCGACTGCTGGTGCGAACCGGCGCACGACAACACGTGCCACAAGCGCTTCGGTTGGCAGCTCGGCACTCTGCCGCAGGGCTACGACCACAAGTACACGTACACGCACATCGGCTACAACCTGAAGTCGACCGACCAGCAGGCCGCGCTCGGCGTGACCCAGTTGGCGAAGCTCGACCGGTTCTCCGCCGCCCGCAGGCACAACTGGCGGCGGATGCGCGACGGGCTGGCCGACGTGCCGGGCCTGATCCTCCCCGAGGCCACCAAGGACAGCGACCCGAGCTGGTTCGGCTTCCTGCTGACGCTCGGCCGGGAACTGCCGTTCCGGCGCGCGGAGCTGGTGTCGTTCCTGGAGGGCCGCAAGATCGCCACGAGGCTGCTGTTCGGCGGCAACCTGACCCGGCAGCCCGCCTACCAGGGCGCCGAGTACCGCGTGGTGGGCGACCTGACCAACAGCGACGTCATCACCGAGCGCACGTTCTGGCTCGGCGTGCACCCGAGGCTGACCGACGAGATGGTCGACTACGTGACCGCGTCGATCCGCGAGTTCGTCCGCTCCAAGGTCGGCTCGCTGGCCTCCGTCTAGGGCGTGGGCGAGGTCCTCACGCGTTGTCGGTGAGGACCTCGTCCACGAAGCGGTTCAGGTTGGACACCGTGCGCTCGATGCGCTCGTCCACGCTCAGCGCCTCGGTGGGCTTCGGGCCGGACGCGCTGCGCCTGCCGCGGGTGTACTGGCAGCACGCCAGGTCCGCGCAGACGTACGTGCCGACGGTGTTGCCGAGCTTGCCCGCGGCCCCGACCCGGCGGGCCGAGAACAGGGACACGTCGGCCTGGCCGTGGACCGTGCAGCAGAACGCGCACATCGACTGCCTGACCCGCCCCTTGGGCTGGGTCGCGGACGACAGCGCGAGCCCCACGAGGCCGCCCTCGCGCGGCAGCACGACGTAGGCGTTGTTGACCGCCTTGGGGTCGCGCCAGCCGAGGAAATCCAGGTCCGACCACCCGATGTCGGCCAGCCGCCCCGGCAGCGTCAGGCGTTTCGCCTCGCCCTTCGAGCAGTTGACGAAGGAACTCCTGATGGCACTCTCGGCTAGCGCGTCCACGGGCCGATCATCCGTTCAGGTTCGGTAGGAGGGCAACCGGATTAACCGAGCAGGGCGTCCACGAAGGCGCCCGGCTCGAACGGCGCCAGGTCGTCGGCGCCTTCGCCGAGGCCCACGAGCTTGACCGGGACGCCGAGTTCGCGCTGCACCTGGAAGACGATGCCGCCCTTGGCGGTGCCGTCGAGCTTGGTGAGCACGATGCCGGTGATGGCCACGACGTCGGCGAAGACGCGCGCCTGGGTGAGGCCGTTCT
This sequence comes from Umezawaea sp., assembly GCA_035559015.1. GTDB lineage: Bacteria > Actinomycetota > Actinomycetes > Mycobacteriales > Pseudonocardiaceae > Umezawaea. The sequence goes on from DATMCA010001787.1 coordinate 5,865, forward strand.
GGCCGGTGGTGGCGTCCAGGACGAGCAGCACCTCGTCCACTTCGGACTGCTTCTCCACGACGCGCTTGACCTTGCCCAGCTCGTCCATGAGGCCGGTCTTGGTGTGCAGCCTGCCCGCCGTGTCGATGAGGACCGTGTCGACGCCGAGTTCGATGCCGCGCTTGACGGCCTCGAAGGCCACCGAGGCCGGGTCGCCGTTCTCCGGGCCGCGCACGGTGTCCGCGCCGACCCGCGAACCCCAGGTCTGGAGCTGGTCGGCGGCGGCGGCGCGGAACGTGTCCGCCGCGCCCAGCAGCACCGTGCGGCCGTCGGCGACGAGGACGCGGGCGAGCTTGCCGGTGGTGGTGGTCTTGCCGACGCCGTTGACACCAACGACCAGCGCGACGGCGGGCTTGCCGCCCGCGTGGGGCAGGGCGCGCACGGAGCGGTCCAGCTCGGGGCGGAGCTTCTCGACCAGGACCTCGCGCAGCAGCGCGCGGGCCTCCTCGGAGCTGCGCACACCGCGCGACACGATCTCCG